>JABWCM010000260.1 GCA_013360285.1 Myxococcales bacterium | reverse complement strand
CCGATGACGGCGAGATCGTACACGTTGTCGCTTGCAACAATCGAGCCAACTACAGATCTGGCCGCCGAGCCAACAGCCCATCTACGTACTAGATGGGTTACAATTGAGAGGGTCGCCTGACCATACGAGATAGGGCGCCCCAAAGTGGGGGGATAACAGGTGGGCAAGGGCTGAAAGCGTCAGCGGAAATGATGAGACTGGCTGGCTGTTTCACAACCGCGGACAGGTTTGTTACGGATTACATACGGAATCCGGTTTCGCCAATCCGTTGTCCGGAGGTTGGTAGCTGCCTTCTTTTGTATAGATAATTCCTAGGCTTTCTGGAGCGTTTGCCTGTAAGTTAAAGTGCCATCCCTCAATTGCTTCGACAACATCCCCAGTGACCGGATCAAAATCCAAATCACCCGATGCCCCGAGATAATTGATCGTCGTAGTTGCGCCGCTTTGCAGTTTTTGTACCCCAACATGCCAATCGGCAGCACCCGCTTTGATGGCATCCCCCGACGTGAGCCGCGACATATTTTCCGCGATGGCTGCTCCCGTAAGTTCCGCATTTTGCGCAAGGGCTGCGGCGATGCTGAATCCGCTGACAAAAAACGCATCGTACGCGTTGGCGGTATAGGGAACCGGATCCTGTCCCTTCCAGGACGCTTTGTATTGAATTGAAAACGCTTGATATACAGACCCAGATGGGGTTTTGGCGCTGCTGCCAAAGACATCGCATAACAGTTCCTGATCTGAAACCAGCTCCAACAACAATTTGTCTCGCGCCCCATCTCCGAGAATAAATCGTTTGTACCCCGCGTTGGCCGCCGCGTTTAGGAATCCCACTCCGTCAGCGATATAGGACACGAGAATGGTAATATCTGGATCGAACGGAAGAATTGCCGTAAGTGCCTGCGCTTGGTCGTTTGCGATCGTGGCATCGGTATACACGAAAGGTTTGTAACTATTCGAGTCTGCACAAGCAAATCCAGTGCACAGCACCTCTTCCAACGCTTGTCGCATTCCGTTACCCCACGGGTCGTTTCGATTCACTACTGCTATCTTACTATACCCCTTTTCCAAGAGGTGGTGACCCAACGCTTTTCCCTGTAGCGCCGCGCTGGGAGCCACACGCCACAGCAATCCATCGTCCGGAATGGTCGAAATCACGGGAGACGCGGCGGCGGGGCTGATCATCATGACACCGGCCGGTTTGGCGATGTTGGTAAACGCGGCAATGGTGAGTTCGCTGGATATTTCCCCAATGATCAATGGGACTTTCAGAGTCTGCACCAGGTGGGTCACCCCGGCAAGGGTCGGCTCCAAAGCGGTTCCCGAGTCGCAGGAAACGGCGGCAAATTTTCGACCATCCAATCCGCCGGCTTTGTTCACTTCCACCATCGCCATTTCGATGGCCTGGTCCAAATAGGGTCCCAATTGAGCAAGAGCCCCCGAACGCGGCACCAGAACACCGAGCAAAATAGTATTTTTGTCCATGAGTTCGGCTTTGGTCGAAACGCCGTAAAATTTATCACACGGTGCCTTAAGTGGTTCGACGATACCCGACGTATCCTGTACTTCCAGATCCGACACATCGGTTATCTCAAGGACATCCATCTCGGCGACATCGCTCGGCGTGCTGTCCGCTAAACCATCGCCAACATCTTCTTCGTCAGTATCCGGTACGCTGTCCGTTATCAGTACCGTGTCGGCAAATCCTGAGTCGGTATCTATTAGACCGTCCACAACAGACGTATCGCTGATCGGCGTGTCATCACTACCTCCCAAATCGTCGGCAATGCCGTCGTCGGCACTATCTTTCGAGTCTTTCGTGTCAAGACCATCCGTGTCGAGGTCACCAGAAACCACACACAACGACGAGCGGCACACAAGTCCCGCACCGCGTTTCTCACAATCGCCATCCGACGAACATTCGTTGGAAAAATCCAATGTAGACGTGCATCTGGCCAACAAGCTGGGCACCATCAGCACACACAATATTAAGTTCAAACGCCGCAAAATTATCATTCTGCCCACCAATATTTCGCCGTTCCAAACTCCGCAGGGAAGAGGGTGTTTTGGTAAAAATTGCCGGTGAGCGAGACAATGGCCGTAACGAGTCGGTTTTGTCGACCGAGGCCCACCGGAGGCGTGCCCAAAGGCACGTCGAGGATGGGCCGACCGAGACAGGACCGACGGAGTAGGCCAGGGGCTCGCGTAACGTAATTTTTTACCAAAACACCCTCTAGGAGGATCATCTCATTTGTTTACACCGCACTGGTGTAGGTTGACCACTGTGGCAAAACGTCGAGCCACCAGTGTTGTTTGTAGACCTTCTTCTTCCCCAGGGTGTTTTTTGCTGTACGTGGAGACTTGGTTTCCCAAATCCGATGCGCTATATTCCCGATATAGTTCGGATTTGTGAAGCACCGAGCCGACAGAAACATTAGGATTTTTTCTACAGCTAAAACCGGAGCCCAAATCGATAGGAGCATAACTGACCATGAGGATCTGCTTCCAAATCACGATTGTTGCTGTCCTTACATTGTCTTTGACAGCCATCGCGGCAGCCCAGGGCAGCCCACCCATACAAGCTGATCGTTCGGCTGAAGTTGAACAAATCGCCGGTCAGGCACGCGATGCCTATTCTCAAGGTCGATTTTCGGATGCCATTACCGCATACTTACAAGCGTATCAGATCATTCCAACCGCGGCACTATTGTACAACGTCGCTTTCATTTACGATAGCAAACTCAACGAACCCAAAATTGCCGGCACTTTTTACCGGCGCTACATTGAGGCACCGGATGCAGACCCGGCCGTAGTCGGGCGCGCAACCGAACGGCTTTCCGAACTTGGTGAATCGACGACAAAAACGGTAGAAGTGGAGCGCAACAAACCCAAGGTAGCCATCGTGCCCATTGATGACGATCAAAATCTAACGGACATCACACTTCGGGTATCTGCAGAAGAAACCCCGATAACGGACATGGAAATCGCCGGATGGGCGACACTGGGTGTCGGTGTCGCCAGCCTCGTGACCGCAACCACCTTCGCCGTGCTCGCCAAAGACAACGAAGATACATTTCGTTCCAGCTTGAATCTCGACGACCGACTGGACGCACGAAACACAGGCGAACCACAAGCACTCGCAGCGGATATTCTGTTTGGGATCGGCGGTGCCGCTGTGGTGACCGGCATCGTACTGCTTGTATTTCCGGACGACGATGACGATTCACCGCCGATGATTTCCGGCACAAGCGACGGTGATAACCACCGTATTTTGTTTCACACGTCGTTCTAACGCTGAAAGGGTGTTTGAGAAATCCGGGCCAACTGCCGGCGTAATGATATAAGTTACGGCAACGTTCTGTTCATTTACTGCGCAATCAAATGGTTCATTTTTTTGTCCCAAGCACGGTGTCCAAAAACACAAACTGATCGTGCCAACATTGTTTGGCCAACGTTGTCCAATACACTGCGTGAAACGCGTGTACACCACCGGCATAAATTCGGATTTCGCACCCAGGTTGATGGCGGTCCATTGCAACCTTGAGGCGTCGTGTATCATCCAACAAGGGGTCTTTCGTGCCTACAAACGCAAACATAGGAGGAATGAGCCGATCCGGAGACCGACTCTCAATCAACAACAACGGATCGGCAAGGGTTGGCTCACGCCCGACCCGGATGTGCGACGGAAAATACGCTTCTTCCACATCCCGCAGTCGGTCCGCCAAAAATGAAGGGATCGGCTTTGTACGAGAAAATCGGTAAGAATCCGACACTTGAAGCACAGCACACGCAACAATGGCGGCATGTGGCTGAACACTCTCTTCGTACATCGAGCGCGCCCATGGCTCCGGCCTCCGATAGGAGGTCAAAAGAGTTAAAGCTGTGGCTAGATTTCCACCGGCACTTTCCCCGGCAACTACAATTCTGGTTGGATCGGCGCCATAGGATTGTGCGTTGCGTTCTACCCACTTGTAAGCGTGGCACACATCCACCAACGCGGCTGGATAAGGATGTTTGGGAGCCAGTCGATAGTTGATGTTAAAAACAACAAACCCTTGTTTGGCAAACATCAACCCCATCATCCAATGGGTTTCTTTCGATAAGATACGAAACGCACCGCCGTGGATGTAGAGCAACGCGGGCAACCGTTCGGTATTTGGCGTCGCCGGCCGGTAAATGTCCAGCAAATGCGCTCGGTGGCTTCCCGGATGATACCGAACGTCACGTACTACATCGATTCCCCGGCGCGACCACAGTGATCGTGGGTGATATTGCCCTGCTCTACTCAGCCGATCCAGGGTCACTTTCATAACCGCGCCGCCAAACCGCCGGCGAAGTGTCTCCCAATGCCCCCGTTCTATCTGGTCTTCAATGCTATCGTAGTCCGTAGCCATGATCCCTTACCGTCCAATCCGCGCGGCAAACCGGGCAATGCCGCGTGCGGTCTTTTCTGGATCGACACAGGTGTAACATAAGCGCACCCAAGTACCGAAATCTTTTCCAAAACTGTCCCCAGAAGCAATAACGAGATTGTCGTTGAGGCAATCCTCTAAAAACCCCATCATCCCTCGGTCATCGAGCCATTTGGCAACGTCGAGGAACAAAAAGGTACTACCCTGCGGCTCAGGCATACCCAGTGCTCTTGCTGAAGCAGAACCCGCTTTCCAGTAAGCATCCTTGGCCGCCGAAAGCCAGTGCTGCCCTTCGGTTAATGCTTTTTCGGCAAGGTATTGGCTTGGGGTGGGTGTCGAATACCACACGTACGTCATGGCTCGACGTGCTAACCCAATAACGTCAGGGGGTCCCACAAGATAACCACACCGGTACCCGGTCATCCCATAGGCCTTGGAAAACGAAAACGCCGTCAATGTGCGTTCGGGAGCCATCTGCCCAATGGAAAGGTGTTGGCCAGCATACACATAATCTTCGTAGACTTCGTCGGCCCATACCCATAAATCATGTGCTCGTGCAACATCTGCTACCGCGGCCAACTGTTCTTCCGAAAATACGTTTCCGGTTGGGTTGTGTGGGGTGTTGACATAAATCGCGGCTGTCTTCGGAGTAACATAAGCACTGATTTCGCGCCGCAACGTACCACCATCCAATTGGAGATGGACAACGGGAACTTCAATCGGCGTTGCGTTCCGGGCCAATACCATACCGCGCACAAGAGGCCAAAACGGGGATAGAATCAACACTTCATCCCCTGCCGACACCGTCGCCGTCGCTGCGGCAAACAACGCACCGGTTGCACCGGGAGCGACATAAACCGACCGTGTCCCGTCGATTTGAAGCCGGTTCTTTTTTTTCACCTTGTCGGCAATTGCGGCAAGCAACGATGGATTCCCGTTTGGATTCGCATATTTATGTGGCCTCGGTTCACCTTGAACCACCAGGCTTTCTACACGCAATGCCGGTGCAGGTTCCATCCACGTGTCGCCGATATGTAGTGGATAAATCTCGCCACGTAATGAAGCAATACGTGGAGCCAACGCGCTGAATGCGGAGCCGGTGACGCCTTCAAAGGTCGAATCACACTTGGGAAACTGAGGCATGGATGTCCTCCGAACAAAGAATTTGGGAAAAGACGGCAGCATGGCCAACAAGCGGCTGACTAAGGTTCGAATCGGCCGGAATTCACAAATACTAAACTGCGTAATTCTTTTTCAAAAACACGCTCATTTTGGGGGGCGAATATAAACACTGACGCTGTCTTCAACCAACAACACATCACTTTCGGCGTCGTATAATGCCAGGGTAACGACTGCGGGCATGTTTTGATAGTCGACATAATCCTCGGTCACCACAAAAATGTTGTACCAATAATCATAACCGTTGCCCCCAGGCACCAACTTCTTGTTTTTGATGGTCAACGACGCCTTTTGTTGACCTGAAACGACCAACCTTGCCGTTATCTTAACTTTAGATGTAACATAACCACGGGTTTGTAGCGCCAGAACGACCATGTAGGAGCCCTGGAACCCGAGTTCGACAAACAGGTCACCGTTGTCCTTTAGTGCTGTGAATTCGCCTGGCTTGGCTTTTCCAGTTACGTTGGTTCCAACAATAAATTGTTTGTCATTGTTTTCTCCATTGTTCGGGGTAGTACCATCGGAATTGTCAAGGTTTGTCAAATCGATGTCCGACTGACCGCTTGAGTCATTCGTTTCAGAAAACGTCCCGTCTTCCGTGGAAGGCGAACCATCGTCACACCCAATCACCCCGCAAACCAGTAAACCACAAACCAACAAAACCCTGCGCCCATGCTCCCAAACCCGGTCCGTAGGTAGCTGGTGTCTTTTGATGAAATTTTTGTCCTGGCCGACTTTGGCCGCCTCGGCCGTAAAAATCCCTGCGCCATATTCCCAATATGACTCAGGATTTTTCCGGACGATCCGGCTCAAATTCCGCTGGCCAAAAATTCCCCTAAAAAACACCAGCCACCTAGCAACATAAAAATGGCAGGCCATCAAGGTTCTCCCACAACACTCACAGCATCGACTGAAACTTCAGCAGCACACTTATATTATCGCAAAAACACACAAAATTAAAGGCAGAAACTGGCACAACCCTCAATGCCAAACCGCTCACATGCAACCCCAACCGTCGGTTCCAGCAGCAGTTCAAATGAAAAATCGTTTGCGTCCAACGTCCATACGTCGTCTACAATCCCGCAGTCGGTTTTGCCGCCAATCAAAACAACACGATGGTCCATCATCACCGCCAAATGTCCCGAACGACGCTCAGGAGTGTTCTCTTCCATGATGACAAAATTCACCGGAAAATCGCAGAATCCCGGAGCTGGGGCCGCGGGGTTGTGTTGATCACCGGCGGTTACCATCGACCACTGCTGAGTGTCCAAATCGAAAGTCCACACGTCGTTGCGGTTTCCAAGCACCTCGTCGTCATGTCCACCGAACAACAACATGGTGTCTGCGCCATCGGGAATCACCGTGGTGGCCCAGAAACGTTTTTTGGGAGCCGCAACAACACCGGTGTGCACTTGTTCCCATTGCAACGTGTCTAAATGGAGCACCCAGGTATCGTTGAGCATGGGTCCGAAAAACGCAGTCGTTCCACCAAACATCACCATGGTGTTACGTTTGGCATCATAGGCGGAGGCAGGAAAAAGACGCGCTTTGGGGCCCGATGTTTCCAACTTTGTCCAGCTTGAAGTTGTCAGATCCAAAGACCAAGTATCGGCAGTCGGTGTATAGGTGGTTCCTGAAGTTCCGATGTTTCCTGCGGAAACGATCAGCCGATCACCAGCCGCGTCGTAAATGGCGGCAGCAGACCAACGGGCCTTGGGAGCATCGCCCACCGTGCTCACCTGCGACCAGGTATCGGTACTCAAATCCAGCGCCCACACGTCGTTAAATAACGTATAGGTTGTATCGGAAGGTTTTTCTTTGAATCGACCACCAAATATCAACATTTGATGGCGTTTGCTATCGTATACAGCCGAATGTCGCGTGCGTTTTCCAGGGTTCGACTCATTACTTAAGAGGGTCCATTCGTTACATTGTGGATCATATGCCCACAAATCTCCCACGGGATTGGGATTGGAATTACACTGAATCGGAAAACCCGTATCGCCGCCGAAAAATACGACCCGATTTTTCTTCGGGTCATATACACCTTGCATTTCTGCAATTGCGTCCGGACGAACTCCCGTTGGTTCGGAGCACGTGACCGACCCGGTCATGTCATCACTGCCGTCAGGCCCCGAATCAGTTGTACCTACATCGCCACCACTACCCGCGAGGTCTGAATCCCCGTCAACAACATCATTTGTGTCCTCGCCAGAGCCAGTGGTGTCGGAACCCATAGAGCCGGTATCGCCAGTCGATTTGGAGCTGGTTTCATCACCGTCACAAGCAACAAATAACCACAACCCGCATCCCCAAACTACCCACAATAAATGTCGAATCACTGCAGCGTACCTCCTCCAGGCGACAATCACACCTGCACAGTTTACATCCCCGTTCAAACGGCGAACAACCGAATCAGCCCACGCTATGAATGGTTCTTCCGGTCACCCAAATGAATCGCACTGTTAACAACAAACTGATGACGATCAACCCAGCCGTCAGCCCCAACCACAATCCATTCGCCCCCAAGCCAACCGTGAACGCCAGCAGAAGAGCCGTCGGAAAACCGATCCCCCAATGAGCCAACACGTTGGCAACAAACGGGAAACGAACATCTCCTGCACCGCGGAGCGCTCCGGACATAAGACACTGCAAGCCGTCGAACAATTGAAACGCACCGCCAATTTGGATCAATGATGCGGTCTGGGGAATAATGGCGATGTCGTCGGTAAAAATCCGTGCCAACGCTTCCGGAAACAGCAGAAAACACGCCCCAGTAACCGACATGAAGCCAGTAGTCAACAGCGCGCCAACCCACCCTGCTCTGCGCGCCGCACCCGAACGTTGTGCACCGACAGCAACCCCAACTCGAACCGCCGTCGCCCCAGCCATGCCCATCGCAGCAACAAACGTTAGGCTTGACAGATGGATCGCGACCTGGTGAGCCCCCGCTGCCGTTTCGTTTATCTTACCAGCTATCACTGCGACCGCCGTAAATACACCCACTTCCGCCATCAGTTGGAATCCCAACGGAATTCCTAATCGCAGGATGGTTCCGGCTTCTACCTGTACATTCTCGACGTCCTTTGTTAGCGCACGAGCGGCAGGCCGCATCATCCATACCATCACAAGGCTACTAACCGATGTACCCACACCGGCACCAAGAACCCCGAACGACGGAAGGCCAACAGCCGGCAACCCGATTTTGACCAATATCACGTCGCCAAAAACTAGAACGATCGATACGATGAAGTTGAACACATTCGCAACAATCGCCGCGATCAACACGGGTCGGGTTTTCCCGAGTGCAGAAAGAAACGCTTTGTCACATAAATAGACCGTAAACAGCACGCTGCCTGGCAATCGGCCGAGAAGATAAGACACGGTGTTTTCCCGCAAGTAGTCGGAAACCCCAACCAATACAAGCCCCTGCGCAATGACAAGGGCCAGCAGCGACAGCGGAATCGATGCTAGGACGGATAGCCGCACACCCAGTGTTCGCCACGCCCACGCGCGGGCGGTGCTGCCGGCTCCCACTGCTTGAGAGCACAATGCCTCCAATGCAAAGGCAAGTCCCGTCGCCGGTGTGTTGATGGCAAATGCCAACGCACCACCGATTCCTACTGCGCCAAGAAGCGGACCTGAAAAATGACCCACTATTGCGGTATCCACCAAACCCATCATCATGACGGCGATATGTGCCGATACCAGTGGAAGGGCTAAGTTTAAGTTCTGACGTATTTCTTCGCGAAAGGAATCGGTCATGGGGCGCGCAGTCTACGGAAGTCAAAGATGAACCGCAAACCGCCGGTGAAGATTTTTGGGAGGGAATCAAATCGCGGCCGTGCCGTTTTCTGACAAGCTTAAGAGGGTGTTTGGGAAAAAAATAACGGCGAGCGAGACAGTGGCCGTAGCGAGGCGGGCCTGCCAACCGAGGCCCACCGGAGGCGTACCCGAAGGTCTCATCGTTCTACACATCTTTGGCGGCACGTTATGTTCTTTTCTGGCGTTTCGGTGGGATTGGTCCATAAGC
>JABWCM010000259.1 GCA_013360285.1 Myxococcales bacterium | reverse complement strand
GTTACTGTTTCGCTCGCTATCTTTTTTTTCCAAAACACCCTCTAAACGCACCACCCACTTGGTTTCTTTCAGCTATTTTTTCACAACCCTGGCGGTCCTAATGAGTTCTTGGACCACACGGTTTTTGTTGTAAGTGTAGTATTTGAGAGGCGCAGCGCCGATACAGAATGACCACGCACGAATCCTCTACCTATAACGGATTGGTACCTCTTGAGGCTGTTCCGCAGGCCCGACGCGCCATGGTTGGACCAGATGCGCCTGTTCCGGCAAGAATGATGGCTGCCAAAGCGTTGTTGCCGATGCCGCCTGACGAGTTGGTGCCCACATTGGCCTATCTAGGTTCCGTGCCCGAACAGGAGATCTCCACAGCCGCTCGCGCCAGTGCGATTGAGTTACCTGAAAACATTATGGCGTCCATACTGGGCCGCCGGGAGATGAATCCACACGTTCTTGACTATTACGGGAGGTTGTTTGTCGGCGATTCACGTTATGCCGAGATCATACTGCTAAATAGCTCAACACCTGACGAAACCGTACGTGTGATGACCACACGCACAAAACGGGCGGATTTGTTGGACCTGGTCGCACAAAACCAGGTGCGTTATCTTCGTTACCCCTCCATTATTGAGGCACTCTACTACAACAGCGAAACTCGAATGGGGGCCGTCAGCAGGGCGATTGAGTCTGCGGCGAGAAACGACGTTTCTTTGGCGCACATTCCGGGGTTTCGGGAAATCCAAGCCTCGATTTTGGGTACGGGGAGCTTCGTGGCTTCACAAGTCGCCGACGAAGACGAAACTGAAGACTTGCCCATCGATGAAGATCCGGACGTCGAGGATGCAGGAATTCCGGAGGATGATTTTCAGGCAATGTTACGTGGCGCGGCACAAGAACTGGAGTCCCGGGAAAAAGACGACATTGATGTTGCCGAAAGCCACACCTCGTTGTGGCGCCAAATCAACGAAATGTCGGTTCCGCAGAAGGTTCGTATGGCGCTGATCGGCAATGCTACGGCTCGCAGAGTGCTGGTGCGAGACGCAAAGAAGACGGTCGCTATGGCGGTTCTCCGAAGCCCAGGATTAACGGACAAAGAAGTACAATATTTTGCACAGCAAAAGTCGTTGCACGAGGACGTTATTGCCGCGATTGCGCGTAATCGCGAATGGACCAGGCTGCCGACGACCCGTATGGCGCTCGTACGAAATCCCAAAACACCCGCACGATATGCCACCAGTTTTCTGTTGGCGTTGCCCGAACGGGATCAGAAGTTGCTGAGTCGCGATCGCGAAATTCCCGGATATTTGCAACGCCTTGCGCGTAACATGGTCGCCGCAAAAGAGGCCAAAAAAAACGGGTAGTTGGCACATTTTGCCAACGTTTCCAGCGAGCCTGTCGAATTCATTGATTTGACGTTTGCCGATCCAGGGGATGCGGAAGCTGAGTTTTTGCCCTCCCGGCCCGGATACGGAAGCATGACCAGAAAAAGCGCGCGGTTTGGCGGTAACAACCGAAAATTTGGGAGAAATCCGGGCTAAGTGGTGGGGTCGTTCGCGGCGTCGGTCATTGATATTAGCGTCGAGAGTGCACGAGCAAGATCGTCTTTTACCACGTTAAGTGAGTTATTTAGTGCGTTTCGTTTTGTTTGTTCCAAAACAAAGGATGCAGTCATGGCGTGGAGTTTTTCCTCGGTTTCAAGGCTGCTCCGCCTCAGTAAAGCCAACGCATCCGCTAATTTTGCGCGTTCGACATGCGCCTCCTCCAACGCTTCAAGTGCTTCCATTCCGGCCTCCCTGGCATGTTTGAGGTCAGATTGAGTTGATGCGTGGGCCGCTTCATAATGTCGGAGTCGTTCTGTCAGATTTTCGACAGCGCGTTCATATTCAGCCACCTTCGTACTGAGGTCCTGAATCATGGATTCGGTGGCCCGCAATTGTATGCCTTGCTCTTCCGAGAGACGTGTCAGCGAGGCGTACTCCGTTGCACGTCTCGCGAGATCATTTTCGAGACTATCAGCGTATTCAACTGTTTCTGCTGTTTTTAATTGCCATTGATTTAGTTCAGATTCTAATTGTATTAATTTATCGTTCTGCCCTTTGATTTCAATCTGTGACAGGTCGTATGTAGCTTTCACCGAGGTGAGTTCGGTTTGTAATTGCTTCACCGCTGCATCCAGCTCGTGGTTCTGCTGTTCCAGCATTGTATTCAACTCGGAAACAGCGGCGTATCTGGCGTTGCTCTCTCGAAGGCGCTCCTCAGCCGAGTCGACGAGAAACCGTTGTTCCTGGAGAGATTCCCTTGCTACAGCCAGATCTGCGGCCACATCGTTCAGTTGACTCTGTAGGGATTCCAGTGCGATTTTTTGCTCTTGGTCTGATTTCAGAGCAGAACTTAGCGATTCTTGGGTTTCAGCCAATGTAACGTTCAAGGATGCGAGCGTTTTTTCCTGTTCATGAAATAATTCTGTTGTCACTGCCAGATCGGCGGCGGCCGCGGATGCCTGCATTTGATAGGCATTACGGTCAAGAATGGCAGCGTCAAGCTGGCTACGTATCTGATTTATTGACTCGCCGTGTTCAGTCAGTAATTTGGCCAGTTTGGCGCGAAGTTGTTCCAGTTCCATGTCGCTGGCAGCCGCCCTTTCGTCCTGGATTTTCATGAGTTCCAATTGTTCGGCTATTTGGGTGGTAAGTTGCGCCATTGTTTCGCGGTCCGCGGCGGCTTGTTGCAATAACATGTCGGTATTAGGCACGGTGGCTTTCACGGCATCCAGTTCGGCACGAAGAGCCGCGATGTTTCGTTCGGTCTCGGCCTGCTTGACGTCGGCGTCGCGGAGTTGGCGTTCATATTCCCGTCCTTGCTCCTTCTGCGTTTCCAACTCTTCCAAATAACTTGTGGCCAGCTCTTCAAATTGATCGGCCGTGTTCTGCATTTGTTTCAATTGTTCGGCAATTTTCCGAGCCTGATTTTCGTGCTCAGCAATCTGTTGGTTGAGTTGTTCAATCGTTTTTCCGTTTTCTCGTTCCGCCCGCTTCGACTCTTGCTGAACCTGTTCCAGTTGTTCCTGCGTGTCCAGTAGTTGGTCGGCAAGTAATTTGTTGTTGGCCAGCGCGTCTGCAAGTTTTTGCTCTGCCAGAGCACGTCCCGCAGTAGATTGGTTTTCGCTATTATTTAGCTGCTCAACTAGCTTATTTAATGATTCAATTTCTTTACGTGCATCCGTCAACTCCTGGTGTTTTTGCTGGAGTTTTTGCGACCATTCCCTTTCTCGTTCGGCGGGTATCTGGTTTTCAATCGCTGCCTTTTTAGGGTCGCTTTCGCCGTAACCAGACGACGGCACTGGTGGTGGCACCGCTGGAAGTGTCGGTGATTGTTTGCTGCGCCGCGTCAATTCGATATCCTGCGCAGCCCGCCGGGCTTCGTCTAGTTGAGCCTGGAGCGTAAGGATTTGTTCTTCACGTTGACGTAGAAGTATTTGGCTCAGTTTCAGTTCATCGCGTACCGCACGGGCATCTGTTGGTTCGAGCGCGATGGGCAACGGAACGCTCACTATGGGCTGCATTGGACCAAAGTTACGTTTTTTGCTTGCCGGACGGCTTAGCCCAGCGTTTCCTCGCGTTGTGTCGGGGTCGTACGGAGGCAACTCTGCCCCAGGTAACGTAGGTTCCGGCAAAAATGAGTCACCGAAAGAAAATTCGTTGCGGAGTGGACCAGGAGAAGGGTAGACGTCGGCCGAATCGCTACCTGAATCGTCATTTTCGTCGATGATTTCCAAATCCACCAGGTCGTCGATTTCCGAATCGTCGGATTCAATTGCAGCAAACCCTGGTAACAGTTTGGCGACCGTATGCAGCAAATCTGGATCGGGAATTGGCAGGGTTACATATGCATCTGCATGACTCGGTAACTTACGGTGTTTTGTCAACGTGTCGTTATCGAGCGATCCGGTGGTCAAAATCAAGGGGATTTGGGACAATTTGTCGTCAATCTTGAGCTTTCGTGCATGTACAAATCCATCCGGAAGGTCCGCCGACAACACGATACAGTCCGGTGTTTGGGTGCGGGCGGAAAGAATTCCATCTTGCCCGCTCAGAACCCGTTGAACATCAAAGTGAGCGTCGTCGAGAAGGCGAGAGAGCTGTCGTTCGATACGTGGCTCGCTGTCGATGACAAGGATTCGTGTGCGGCGATTCGTCATGATTGACCCCGATTGTCCCGTTGATTTGGCTGAATGTGGAAAATGCCAATTCGTGTAGAACGTTGCCGTGTTTGACCACAAGGTCGAACATCCACGGTGTCGTTACACAACCGATTCGGTGCCTGCATAGCCATTGAATACCGAATAAGGCTGGGAAATGCGCTTACTGGGGACCATGTGCCCCAAGATACCTCGGGGACACCACATGGGTACCAACGGGAGTTTACACTGGTTAGCTCTGGTTCGTCGACGGTTAAGCATAATTCGCTGAACCAGGAGGGTGTGGCGCAAATGGAAAATCGACCCCAAAAGAACGACTCTTAGCCGGATCGGCTTTCGGCCGACTGAGGAATATCGCTGCAATTCTACGACGGTCCGCGGAAATAAGGGAGTGATGCTGGTCGAGCCGATTTTGAGCCGAATTGTCGTGGGCCGGAGTGAGGAATATCGGGAATATGCCGCAGGGACGGGACTGGACAAATCGGCCAAAAGCGGCCGATCCCGGGACGTTTATCTATTTCCGCTGACCCTGGCTGGGCTACGTCTGCGGTTCGGAGTTAGATCAGCCGATCACGAATTTTGGTTGCAATTGTGAACAATTGATTGGGGCTTAATGCTTTGTTCGAGCCCGACACGCATACTACCCGTCGTTTTTTTAGGTCCATGAACACCAGGTAATAAATCTCTTTCCAATGTGCAAAGTAGGTGTAAGTCGTAATGTTTCCCGTTTCTTGAACATTGGGGTAACTTGCTTTCATCTGTTCATATCGTGTCCGGGTGTCTCTGATCGAGGATTCGTGCCACAACTGCACAGCTACTCCAAAGTCTTGGCCAATTTTCGGTGAAAAATAAAGAGAATTGTAGCTGGGGCCAGATTTTTGTCCTGATAGCGAGCTGATCTTAAATTGTTTCCCGGAAATGCTCTGTAATTCCGACAAAGCGAGCGCATGGTCGATTGGTATTGGTGGGCCGTCCGGGACGGACGGTTGGAATGTGCGAGCTGAATGGCTGGGTTGGTTTTCGGAGTTTCCGGATTCTTGGGCGGCGTGTTCTCGTAATCGCTGTGCCCGGTCTACGCTCGGCACAGTGCGGGTTGTTGTAACCGGTTCGACCACCTCCGGACCGGGGACATCGACGATATCCGGCTCCGGACGTCGAGGAGATGCATTATTTAGGTCCTTTTGAAGTGCGGCCAATCGTTCGGCACGTGATGCTGGAACCACCGGCCCTTCGCCCGGCGTTTTACCCCCTGCGGCTTCGGCAAGCAGCGCCTGTTGCGCGGCCAGGTCTACGCTGGAAGGCTCCGCACCCACGCTCGGAACGGGGGTTGTTGGCGTACGCGCTTCGGGGTCGGCCGGCGCAGCAATCGCGTGGTCGCCTCGGCCGATGTCCCGTACCTCAGTGCCATCTGATTCCGTGGGTGCATTGGTGCGGTTGATCGCGTCACGGTCCGAGCCCAGATTTCCCGGCCCGCGGCCCGTTCTCCGTGCTTCTGGAACATTTCTATCTTTGGGTGGTACGTTTATTTCGTCGTTCGTTGGTGCAGCGTTGGGATCGTCATTTTGTACAACTTCCTGCAACCGTCGTTGTCGTACTGATTTCTTGCCCACGGCGGGATCGGCTTGTTCGTCGGTGTTTTCGGAAGACGGTTGAGCCATTTTTTCCGGTTGCTGGGCTTCCTTTTTTGATTCCTCCTGCTGCTTTTCTTCGGAACAGCCGTCGGAACAGCCGATCTGAAAAGCCGAACACACACCTATTGCCACCACCAACCAATAGAAACGCAACAATCGCATGACTTCTCCGCCTGGGTATCAACGCTTCTTTTTTGGGCCGGAAAAGAGTCCGGCACGCAAAAAGCACAACATTTTAGGAGGTTCGTTTTCATCCTGTCAAAGTGTCTGCCAAGATCATTTGAAGCACGAATGTAATCCAACTTGACGGGCTCCGACACACACACTGAAATACTTCCCGGTGTTCGTCGCCAGCAAGTTCGTGAGTCATATCGGGAATATGGCGCAGCGACTTTTGCGGGCGAGACGGCCAAAGGTGTTCGGGCCGTGGAATTCATCAAAAAATGCTACGCTCTCCTGGGTGGAGGAGTCATGCCGAAAACGGCACGTTTTGGTTCATTTGTGTTGGATTTAACGTCGGGGATGCTTCGATCAGGAGATTTGGTGATCCCGATCCAGCCTGCCGCGTTTCAGTTGTTAACTTACTTTGTTGAACATCCGGGACAACTGTTGACCCGCGAACAGCTTGTCTCCCGTTTATGGCCGGATGTGTTTGTGGGGGATGAAGCTTTGAGCCAAATGGTAAAACGTGTCCGTAAGGCGCTAGGGGACGACGGATCACACTCCGGGATACTCGTGACGGTACCCCGTCGGGGTTATCGGTTTGTTGCGCAAGTTCGGTGGGACGAACCCGTAGAAAAAGAAAATTCTGATGGTGCCGACTTGGCGGACGCGGGTGGCCTTGACTCAACACTTCGCCGAAAACCGGAGCACGCGGCGGTTGCGGTTTCAAGTACGCAAAAACATCCAGTTATGGTTCCCGCCAACGCTTTTGTCGGTCGTGAGCGATTCATTTTGTTGGTAGACAAACATTTTAAAGAAGGAACGCGCGTCCTTACATTGCTGGGCGCCGGTGGAATGGGAAAAACGCGACTTGCCCTTGAGTTTGGTGCGCTTCAACGGGAATTGGGGAAAGTCGTTTTTGTCGATTTGAGCGAAGTGTCTCACGTTGATGGAATGTTCCTCGTCATGGGTAGCGCGTTGGACGTTCCGATTATTGATGATCTTTCCCACCGCAATCTGGATCGCATCGGCATTGCGCTTTCTTCTGGTGGTCGAAAATTAGTGATCTTGGATAATTTTGAGTCATTGGATGAAAGTGCAGCTAATGTCATTTTGAGATGGCTTCATTTAGCTCCTCAAGTATTGTTTCTTATCACATCACGACGTCGTTTAGGTCTGGCTGCGGAGCTCGTGTTGCCGTTGGAGGCACTTGATACGGATGCAGCATGTGAACTTTTTTATTGCCGGGCTACCCACGCTGGAGCTCGCTTGTCCCGAAACAAAGCAGAGGTGGCGTTGGTTTCCGATTTGGTGCAACGTTTGGACGGAAGTCCGTTGGCAATTGAGCTGGTGGCGGCACGTGCGGCGATCATGAGTGTGGCGCAATTATTGGAGAACCTATCAGCGCGATTTTTGCTGTTATCTAGTCGTCAGCGAGACGCGGTGCATCGTCACCGGAGTTTGTTGGTTGTCATCGAATCGTCGGTCGAGCGGCTCAACAAAATTCAACGGCAGATTCTGATTCGATGCGCCTTACTTCCTGGGCCGTTTACCCTGGAAACGGTGTTTGCGTTGGGTGCATTTTTGGACGAAACTGTTTCGGCATGGATCCCGGACATATTGCATGATCTGGTGGATTGTTCGCTGCTTGGGCTGCGCGCTCTGGAAAGCGGGCCACCCCTGTTCGTGATGCAGGAAAGCGTGAGAGAATACTGCATCCACCTTAACGAACCCATCGTGGAAAATGGGGCCGTTTTGTTGCGCGAGGGTCTTTGGAGTCGATTACAGGCGGTGGTCAGGTTACCCCGGCCCGCTGCTGACTGGCCGACGTTGCTCGAAGCCGCAAAGGCGCAAGTAGCACGAGATCCGGTTTGGGCTGCGCGGTTGGCTCTGTTGGTCGCTCCTTGGTTATACGAACGTGGTCCGCGGGCTACCGGAAAGTTTTTGTTGGATCACGCGTTGGAAACCCGAAGCGTTGTCGACCACAAACACCAGGTTAGGTTGCTGATGGCACGCGCGGCGTACGAATTGCCTGGAAGCGTGTTAGGGGACCGCTTGCTGGGCGAAGCCGAAGAAATCGCTGCGGCGCAAGGGTATGCCGAGTTGGTGTTGGAGATTGGTTACATCAAGGTTGAACGATTGGTGGCTCAAGGGCGCTATCGCGATGCACAGACAATCTTGGATCAATTGACACGCCCGCCGAATATGTCGCGTTTCTTGGGTCGTTATGGGGCACTGGTAACCATTGTTGTGAAGCACGGCCTTGGGGAGTCCAATTGCACGGATCTATTAAAACTTTCAGATAAGATCGCCGAGGATACAGACGGGATCGCAGTATCATTTGCGACGCACGATGACAAGGAAGGGGATCGACAGTGGCCCACGTTAAATCGGGTTGAGGAGATTTCGGCACGCCTTGCCGACTTCCGGGGATACATACTCAGTGACGCAGGGCGTTTTGACGAAGCAATCCAACACTACGAGATGGCTCTGTCGACGTATCGAACCATGGGGTGGCGTAGGTGGCAGGCGGTTACTCTTGTTAACTTAGCGTCGCCGCTGAGTTTTGGAAAACGGGACACCGAAGCGAACGAAGCATTGGAGAACGCGCTGGAGATCTTCGATGATATCGGCGATGTACGCGGCGTGGCCGCTGTTTTGACCAACCGGTCCCTTGTATCTTTGTTGGCGAGGCGTGTCGATGACGCGCGACGGGATATCGAACGAGCGTTGCCGGTAGCGATCATAGGAGAGTTGTTCGGAATACAAGCGGTCCTGAGACACAATCTGAGCAGTGTAATGTGGATTCAGGGTTGTTTGGCGGACGCACTTTGTCAGGTGGAGTTGGCGATCAAGCTGGTCAGTGCACACGGCATGCGAGAACGGGAGAAAGGACTTAGGTTGTGGTGTGCTGGCTTGTGTGCAGCAATGGGAGATATTGAGGAGGCATTGGAGCATTTCAAGATGGCAGAGCGGTTGGTTGCCGACGCCTATCTTAGCGGCGAACAGCATTTGTCACGTGTTCATGAGACACTGGAAGTTGTTCGTTTGCACATTGAGTTCGCGCAGGCCAAAAAGAATGACGACAACAGCCTGTTGGCCGATGTCACAGCAAGGGTTACTGCCATGGAAACCATCGTGGGTCCTCAGGCGGCATTGCTGGCTAGTTTGTTACCACGATGACATTTCTCTGGATGCGTACAGGGCTTCAGAGTATCCCGTTCGACTACGACACGTAAGTCTAACATTGTTCATATAGGAGATAAAATGAGTAATTTAATGTTCGGTTTGTTGGTGGTTTTTAGTCTGGCGTTCAGTCTGTTTACGGAGGCAACAGCGCAAGAGCCTCCGGCTGTATCCAACCTCATTCGCGAGGAAACGCCACGGTCGCTGGACGAAGTAAAAGCCGCACTGGAGACGGCGGCGAAGGAGCGAGGGTATGGTGTTGCTGCGGTCCACGACCTTCCGGCCATGATGGCAAAGCGCGGCGTGGAGTTTGCCCGGACCGTTTTTGTGTTTGAGGTGTGTCATCCCGAACAGGCAAAAGCGGTCTTAAGTGAACGTATGGACGCGTCAACCCTTCTGCCTTGTCGTATTTCGGTGTGGGTCGAGGGTGACAAGGTGGTCGTTGCGACCGTCAAGCCGACGGTTCTGCTTGCAACATTGGGAAATGCCGAA
>JABWCM010000258.1 GCA_013360285.1 Myxococcales bacterium | reverse complement strand
CCCTGCGCCATATTCCCGATATGACTCAGGATTTTTTCGGACGATTCGGCTAAAATCCGGCTGGCCAAAAATTCCCCTAAAAAACACCAGCCACCTAGCCAGCAATTATCGCGAGTTCCTGCTGCACCACGTTCTTCAAAATCTCAGCATCAACGCTGTCTTTGTGTTCCTTCATTACCGCACCGATCAACTGTCCGGATTTTTTGGCATCGGTTATCAAAAGTTCCGCAATTTTTTGCCTAACAATCGCTCGGGTTTCCTCAACATCAAATTTCTTAGGCAAGAAGTCACTTAGGTAATCAATTTCAAACCGAAGTTGGTCAACCATCTCCCGACCGCGGTCACCTTGTGACTCATATTCCTGGATCGCTTTGGACATTTGTTTTGTATACTTTGCTATCACGTCGATATACAAAGCATCGTCTACAACACCGGAAAATCCCTTCGCGGTTTTTGCTTCCAATATTTTCGAACGAATCATACGAATTACGTCCAGTGTCCGCTGGTCGCGCGCTTTCATCGCGTCCTTCATGCGGTTTGACAGTTCAGTTTCAATACTTGTCGACATGGTTACCTCCAAATGACGCCGCACGTTACCAATTAACATTGTCTGCGGCAAGTTGCCGCCGAATACTACTTAACCCGGCGCACCCCTCCGTCAACCCGCAACAAGGAAGACACGCGACAAGGATACAAAATGGGGTAAGAAGCCGATTTCAAAGACATTTTACATGGAGCCTTTGCTTGACACCCTACCTTTGCAATGGTACTGTCCACGCCCGTTGCAAAGGTATGCCCATGCCCGACAAAAACCCATATCGTCAAACGTTTCAGAAGACCTCCACCAACTGCCATTCGGTACTTGAACGGGATCGTTCTGTCCGTTTGATACGCGTCGCGCGTAGTGGTCATTTGAAATTCGGCAGATCGTCCAGTCTACTCACGTTTTCTCTGATCTTTCTCCTTGTTTCCCATGCCACGTCCGCTGCTGATACGTTTGACATTGAATTTAATCGCCTGGGAACAGCAACGGTGGAAGGTAACGACGTAAATGTTCGACTGAATCAGGTTCATTTCGATAACGTGGTTAGGGACCTCGGTGTGGCGATGGCGCCGAAGTTTATGGGACCGGCCAGCACACTGGGCGCACTGGGCTTCGAGGTCGGGTTTGAACTGAGTTGGACCGATATAAACGAAACGTCCACTTATTGGAAAAACGCAGTTGATTCACCAGACTCAACGATGCAGACAATGCAGATTCATCTGCGTAAAGGGTTGCCATTCAGCCTGGAGGTAGGCGGCACAATTACTCACTTATTTAACAGCGAGTTGTGGGGTGTCGGACTGGACGTAAAATTCGCAATGTTGGAGGGATTTCGCTCGCTGCCGGATTTTGCGATACGAGGCAATATTCATACGATTCTTGGCGCAAATGACATCAACATTTTGCTGAGCGGAGGAGATGCCGTCTTATCCAAGGAATTTGGCATAGGCGGAGTCCTTCGAGTTGCTCCGTACATTGGATATAACCTTGTGTACATTCACGGTTCAAGCCATGCCATCACGTTCTTTACGGAGGCCGCAGCCGGTTCTGGATCTGGCGGCTGCCCGAACGGTACAGACAAAAAACTGTGTTCCCGCGTGGCATTGTTTGACGATGTCGATGAAATTGTTCACCGAGGTATCATCGGATTTCAACTAGTAACGACCGTTCTTTCTGTTGGCTTTGAAATTGCTATCGCCAAAGATACCCAAACATACACGACACACCTGGGGGTAGAATTCTGACCTTTCTCGTGCCGAAGCCTCCGAACTTTGGCATACGTTGTTGTGCGGCGCGTCCCGGTCATCGGCTGCCAAACAAAAACCACGTCGGTTTAGAAACGTTGATGTTTTTTGCAGTGAGACCTCATCGGGGCGATGATTGACGAAGAACGTGCGTAACCGTAACGCGAGCAGCGTTGGAACCCGGCATTAAGTTAACGTCGCGCTTGTTATGTGACTGGATAGCTGGCGTCGGCATATTGAGTTGATTATTCCCGACGACCACGCTGCAGGGTTAGCAGACTGGTCGTCGCCATGAAATCAAGGAGTTACGGGCGTGGACAAGTTTCTGCACGAGTGGAAGCGCACGCACAATTGCGGTGAGCTGCGGGCCGAGCATGTCGGCCAAACTGTTACATTGATGGGTTGGGTCCAGGGGTATCGCGATCACGGCGGCTCCATTTTTGTGGATATACGGGATCGGTACGGTCTCACTCAACTTCGATTTGATTCGTCAGTAGACGACGCAACTCACAACCTCGCGGATACCTTGCGCAATGAGTTCTGCATTGCAGCGCGAGGCCAAGTTGTTCATCGTGGAACCAACGTAAACCCAAAGATGCAAACGGGCGAAATCGAAGTCCTTGCGGAGCATCTAACGGTGTTTAACCGCGCGGAAACGCCGCCCTTTGAGATTCGCGACGACCTAGACACCGCAGAAAATGTACGCCTCAAGTACCGGTATCTCGACCTGCGACGCAAGTCGTTGCAACGCAATTTCGTCATGAGGTCACACGTTAACAACATAACTCGTAATTATCTCGCCGATAATGGGTTTCTTGAACTTGAAACACCCGTTTTGATGAAAAGTACTCCCGAAGGGGCTCGTGATTACTTGGTTCCTTCCAGAGTTCACCCGGGCAAGTTCTACGCCCTTCCGCAGTCGCCGCAAACATTCAAGCAGTTATTCATGATCAGCGGCTATGATCGGTACTATCAAATCTGCCGTTGTTTTCGAGACGAGGACCTCAGAGCGGATCGTCAACCCGAATTTACACAGATCGACGTTGAAATGAGCTTTGTCGTTCCGGAAGACATTTACGGCATGATTGAAGGTCTAGTCATTCGGATCTGGAAACACGTGCTGGGCGTCGAACTTCAAACGCCGTTTCTACGGATGTCGTATGCGGAAGCTATGGAACGGTTCGGCTGCGACAAACCCGATATGCGCTTCGGCATGGAGTTAAAAAATGTCGCGGATATTTTGGCTTCTTCCACATTCAACGTTTTCGCACAAACCATCGCCCGCAATGGTAGCATCAAAGCGTTGAATGCCAAAGGATGTGCCAGTCTTTCGCGTTCCGAATTGGACGGGCTGATCGATGTCGTGAAACCCTACGGCGCAAAAGGCTTGGCATGGTTCAAAGCCAATGCCGACGCGTGGCAGGGGCCAGTAGTTAAGTTTTTAACGGACGACGAGAAAAACGACCTAACCGCAAGATTGGACATCGAAACAGGGGATGCAGTCTTCTTTGTCGCCGATGATGCGCGGATAGTGGACCCGGCCATGGCCGCGCTCAGGCTCCATTTTGGCGACCGCCTCGGTTTAAGGAAGTCGAGTGACTACGCGTTTCTATGGGTCACCGATTTTCCGCTTTATGAGTACGACCCGGCGGAAAATCGTTATTATGCAATGCACCATCCATTTACGAGCCCCCACCCTGCCGATCGTGGACTCATGTCTACCGATCCGGCGAAAGTGCGCGCACAAGCGTACGATCTTGTGTTAAACGGAACGGAACTCGGTGGCGGCTCCATTCGTATTCATGACCAGGAAACTCAAGCGGAGATGTTTAGGATCCTCGGCCTCACTCGTGCGCAAGCAGAGTACAAGTTTGGTTTTTTTCTGGACGCTCTCCGATACGGCACGCCGCCGCACGGAGGAATCGCTATCGGTATGGATCGTTTGATCATGTTGTTAACCGGCGCGCAAAGCATCCGCGATGTAATCGCGTTCCCCAAGACACAAAAAGCGACCGACTTGATGTTGGATTGCCCCACTGAAGTGGATGCTGAACAACTTCAAGAGCTTAGCTTGCGGATTCGCACCGAAAACACAAAATAGTTACTTAAGGGTCGCTCTAACTAATTTTGAGCGTTAAACGCAGAGTTGCGTGACAACTCTGCCGGTGCCTCTTTTTCATTGCCGGCCGTAGGTATCCTGTGGCCAACAACGAAAACAAACCTGGATTGCCACTGGTTTCGAGTTACTCATGCGATGATCGTTGACAGTTTTCCAAGCGGCCATTTGGAGCGGAAACTGCGACTATTCGTGGACTTCGCTCGATTCGAGCGTTCCCGCACCCCTGGGTTCAATGGACAACCTCATTCTGGACGATCGTTACGAGGTGCTGGAGCAGGTCGGTGTTGGCGGGATGGCAACGGTCTATCGCGGACGTGACCGGCGCCTTGGTGGACGCGAAGTTGCGATTAAGATGCTTCATCCGCATCTGGCGCAACGACAGGACAATCGACTTCGTTTCCAAGTTGAGGCCGAAAACGCCGCCAATCTTGAACATGACAATATCTTAAGAGTATTTGACGCGTCCGGGGCCGGCTCCGACAAAAGCTACATCGTCATGGAATTCGTCCGTGGACGAACCCTGTCGGATGTCGTATCGGAGAAACCGTTTCGGGTACCGGAACTTGGGGTCATGATCGCCCATGAAGTCACACGTGCCGTAGTGCACGCACACCGATCGCGCATCCTTCACCGTGATATCAAACCGGAAAACGTCATGATTCGCCACGATGGCGTCGTCAAACTAATGGATTTCGGTATCGCCCGTGCGCTTGACGTATCACACTTCACAACGACAGGAGCATTAATCGGATCTCCGGCACACATGGCACCGGAACAAATCGAGGGGGGGCCGCTGGATTTCAAGGCCGACGTCTTTTCGACGGGAATTTTACTTTATTTTGCCGTCACAGGCACACTTCCGTTCACCGCGGCAACGCCGCACGCCCTGTTGAGAAAAATACTAGACACCGACTATGAACCGGCCCAACGGGTACGCCCATCTGTGGGACGGGACGTATCGAGAATCATTGACAAAGCGCTGCGACGAGCACCAGAGGAGAGGTACGCATCCGCCGACGACCTTTTGTCAGCCCTTGCAAGCCACCTCAACCTTGTAGGGATCGCGAATCCTGGTAGCGAATTGAGAAGCTGGGCGAAAAACCCCAAACAATATGAAGACCTTTTGTGCCAGCGCATCATCACGCGATTACACGAACTTGCCGACGGGGCAATCCACGACGGGAAACCACATGTCGCCATTGAATATCTGAACCGAGTGATTGCGCTCGACAACTCGGATCATCGCGCCACTTCGATGCTCGCGTCGTTGACTGAATCCGCGAGATGGAGGAGGCTAGGTAAACGCCTCGTTGCGACAATCATCATCGGTACAGGAGTTGCTTTTGCCGTGTGGCGGGTAATCCCAGATCGGAAATCGCCGGCGCAAATTCAATCCGTCAACGAAGCTCGTACGGTGGCATCGCTACGTCTCGAGCGTGACGGAGTCGCCCAAACTTTGAACGCGGTAATGCGGTTCCCAACCGTCCGAATTGCCGAAAGTCCCGAAGAACGACAAGAACGGCGCCCTGAGGAAATGTTTCAGCCTGTCGCTCTTGTTCCCGTCGAAATCCGCGTCTCGCCGCCGGCAGCGACACTCACGGTTGATGGCAAAGTCCAACGCGGTGGCTCTCCTTACCGCCTAAGGCTCGGCCAAGGTAAACATACAGCGGTGTTAACTCACCCAAGCTGTGATGTATGTGAGCGAACAGAGTACAGATTCGAAATAGGTCCAAAATCGCAACCCAGAACGCTCAACTACGCTGTCGCTGTGAAGCCTGCCTATTTGATTGTGCACACAAACACGGATGCTCGAATTTTCTATGGCGGAACGGCGCAAGGACGATCTGGGGAAAAACTGAAAATCGTCGCCAAAAGACCTGAACCTTGGGCTCAGGAAATTCGAATTGAAGCACCAGGTTATCAATCCGACACCCGACAAGTGAGGTTGGGTCCGGGTGAAACCAGCGAGGTCCGGGTGACACTCGAAAAATTGTCTTCGGCCCCGTAATACCGTTTAGGAAAACCGAGTGACATTTCCAAGACTCGTTGGGAGGAGTCACAGCCACGAGTCCACGTGAAACTAGTTGAGCTAATTTAGTGCCAAGGCGTATGGTGTTTTGAGATGAATTTCACGCCCTGGACGCCTTTTGCCGTCTCGCCCGTAAAAAACCTGCGGCACATTCCCGATACTCCTCGGTTTTTTTCTGGACGATTCGGCTCAAATTCGGCTGGGGCGTAAAATTCGCCAAAAAACACCACACACCCAGCGCGCTTTTCGCTTGCAACAAAGTCAATCCCAACTCTTCTGTGTATTTCAGGTAAACTATGATTCCGCAACTGATTGCTCACCCAGACATCCCGCCAATATCCCAAACAACAGAACGTTTTTTGACCGAGATACACCGACACGGCTTCAGCGGCGACATCCAGACCGACATTGGTATACGAATGGTCTTGGCAACGGACAACAGCGTCTATCAGGTAGTTCCTCAGGCGGCGGTATTTCCCCACAACAAAGCGGATGTCGTCATTTTGCTTGAAACATGCCAACGGGAGGAGTTTAGCAGTGTACAAGTCACCGTGCGTGGGGGGGGAACAGGAACCAATGGGCAGTCCCTGACATCTGGAATTGTCGTTGACGTATCCCGGCATATGAACCGCATCTTGGAGGTGAACACCGAAGAGCGATGGGTTCGCGTAGAGCCCGGCGTGGTCCTGGACAGACTGAACGCTCACCTTCGTCCGAGTGGACTGTTTTTTGGGCCAACATTGTCGCCCAGCAACCGAGCCACACTTGGAGGCATGATCAGCACCGATGCATCTGGAAAGGGCTCCCGAGTTTATGGAAAAACGAGTGATCATATTCTCGAACTCGACACCGTTTTGCTGGGAGGAAAGAGTTGGAGATCCGCGCCCATCAGTGCGGCAGAGCTAAATCAAATCGCTCAACAAGACGATATTGTCGGGCGCGTTCACAAAACCATTCGCGATAGTGTGGATGCACACCAAGACGAAATTCGGCTAAAATTTCCTCAAATTGACCGTTTTATGACCGGATACAATCTCGCTATGGTTGGAAGTACGGCAAGGGGGCAATTCGACTTGAATCGTCTTCTTGCTGGATCTGAAGGGACATTGGGTATCATTGTTGAAGCAAAACTTAACTTACTAGAAATTCCGAAACACAAACGGCTAATTGTGCTGAAGTACGCTTCGTTCGACGGGGCACTCGCCGCCGCACAAATACTGGCAGAGTCTAAACCAACAGCTATCGAAACTATCGATGACAAAATTCTTTCGTTGGCAAGACATGACATTATTTGGACAAAAGTAGGACACTTCCTCACAGACACAGCGGAACACGTCACGGTAGCCATCAATCTGGTGGAGTACTCATCGGACAATCAACACGACGTCGATATACAAATTGAAAACGTTGCCGCAATGCTAAATGCGCGCCGCGGACAGCCCAGTACACCCCACGGATATTACGTCGCCAAAGACGAATCGGAATACAAATCCCTGTGGGACCTCCGAAAAAAAGGCGTGGGGTTGCTTGGAAACACTAAAGGGCTTCGCAAACCGGTACCTTTCGTCGAAGACACGGTTGTGCCACCCATTAAGTTACCAGAATTTGTTCAACGTTTTAGAAAAATACTGGACGACGCGGGGCTAACATACGGAATGTTCGGCCACGTGGACGTTGGCTGCTTACATGTGCGACCAGCGCTCGATCTCAAGAATATCGACGACGAGCGGCTACTTCGCGATATCAGTGACCGGGTTAGTGATTTGGTCCATGAGTTTGGGGGACTGCTATGGGGGGAACACGGCAAGGGGTATCGCAGTGAGTACGTTCCCAAGTTTTTCGGGGACACATTGTACACTCAAATGCGTTTGATTAAAAAGGCTTTTGACCCAAACAACCAACTGAATCCCGGAAAACTAGCAATTCCTCTGGGTGCGACGGAGTCGTTGGCAAACATTGATGGACCAAAGCGAGGATGGTTTGATCGGCAAATTTCGCCACATATTCGTACACACTTTGCCGTTACCTTAGACTGCAACGGCAACGCGGCTTGCTTTAATGAAGACACCGCGGACGTAATGTGTCCTTCATATAAGGTTACACGTGATCGGATTCACTCCCCCAAAGGACGGGCGAGTCTGATGAGAGAGTGGCTGAGGCAATTGGCACGTGCCGGCTACCAACCGTACCTGCAGCGTTCGGCCAAAGACACCTTTTGGCAAAAACTATTGGGAACGTACCGCCGTGCCAAGCGGAGTAGCGCACCAAGTGACTTCTCTCACGATATTTATCGGGCGATGAATGGGTGCCTTGCATGTAAAGCATGTGCAACTCAGTGCCCAATTCGTGTAGACGTGCCAGATTTTCGCTCCGAATTCTACTCACTTTATCACACGAGGTACGCCCGACCACTGCGAGACTACTTCGTTGCATCACTTGAAACCGCCGCACGGTGGATGTCTTATTTTCCTCGTCTGGCCAACTGGTTGATGGGCACCGGATTCTCGGCGTGGTTTCTTCAACGTTTTGTCGGTATTGTCGATCCGCCCCGTCTCGGCACTGTGAACGTGATTCGCGAAGTACGCAAACGAGGCGCCGCGCGATTTGACCTAGGTAAGTTACGTCAAATCGATGCTAAGCAACGATCACGAACTGTTGTCTTACTTCAAGACACATTCACGTCATTCTTCGACGGAAATGTGGTAGTGGACGTGTATGATTTTCTTCAAACATTGGGGTACACGGTTTGGTTAGCTCCCGCCTTTGACAACGGAAAAGGATTACATCTGCGCGGCTTTTTGAGCCGGTTTGAAGCTGTCGCACGCAAAAATCTGGCTTTTCTAAGCCAGATCTCAGAACTTGAAGTTCCGATCATCGGAATAGACCCCGCGATTACTTTGACTTACCGAGACGAGTACACAAAAGTATCCAATTCTTCCGCGGATAGAGTGCCCATTGCGTTAATTCAGGAGTGGCTCGCCACCCAACTGGGTACATTCCATATCCCCAAATCGGGAGTAGGTACATTTGATTACGTTCTATTTGGCCACTGTACAGAAAAGGCAATTGCCGCGGCCTCGCAAAACCAATGGGTGGCAATATTTGCAGCTTTCGGATTGTCGCTACGCGTGGAATCGACTGGGTGCTGCGGAATGTCCGGCGTATATGGACACGAAGCGGAGCATGTCGCCGACTCAAAAAAAATGTTCGATACAGGGTGGAAAAATTGTCTCGCAAAAATCGACAACCCGTCTACACAGGTTCTTGTGACAGGTTACTCGTGCCGTTCACAATTGAAACGTTTTCATTCCGGCTCATTCCTCCATCCGATTCAGGGGCTCCTTTCGCACCTTCGAAGAAACCAGATTGCGGCGGAGGATTCCGATACGGCTAGTTAAGTCACTTGTTGTGAACACCTCAGGCGTGTGGCACGCAGCGAAAGTGCCGCCGAAAGCCACTTTTGCCGCATCTTTGCCGCATCGTCCGCCGACCTACCTGGGGAATATGATCGTTATTTCTCGGTCGATCCAGGGCCGATTCGGCCGAATTTGGGGTCGATTTTCCATTTGCGCACCCCCTAGGTGGCTGGTGTTTTTAGATGAAATTTTTGCCCTGGCCGCCTTTGGCAGTCTCGCCCGCAAAAATCCCTGCGCCATATTCCCGATATGACTCAGGATTTTTTCGGGCGATCCGGCTCAAATTCGGTTTGCCAAAAATTCCCCTAAAAAGAACCAGCCAC
>JABWCM010000257.1 GCA_013360285.1 Myxococcales bacterium | reverse complement strand
CTGCAGCGCCGGAACCGGCGTTCACGGGCCTCGAGCCTGCCGCGCCCGGGCCGGCCGACGATGCGCTGGAATTCAATGTGCCCGAGAACGAGTGGCAGCGGTTTTTCCTCAGCCCGCCGGACCAGCCACAGTTCGCGCCGCCGCGGCCGGAGCCGGCACTCGGCGATGCCTTCCGTGAAACGGCGGACGGAGAGCCGGGGCCGCCCGCGCCTTTCGACGCTGGCGCAGAGGCCGGGGAGGTAGCGGAGCCGGAGCCTTGCGGATCGCTGGACCGCGAAACCGCCGACACCGACACCTGGAAGGGCTTCCTGCACGAGGCTGAACAGGAGGCGCCCGACACCGCGGCAGATGAGGCTGAGACGGAACTGGATGCGGGGCCGGAAGCGGAAATTGAACCCGGTCTGGAGACGGAGCCGGTGGCGGATCCGGATTTCGATCCGGACCTGGACCCCGAGGACGACGCGGCGCCTCTGTTCATCTTCGGTGACGAAGCCGGCCCGCCCGAATCCACGGTGGTCATGCTCAAGACCCGCGATGGTGAGGACGCGCCGGCGGACGAGGCCCCGGCCGCCGCAGACAGCCCGGAGCCAGCCACAGCAGCAGCGTTCGAAGCGGAGATCGAACCGGAGGATGACAGCAGCGATCCGGTCGAGGTCGCCGCGGTCATGGCGGCCACGCCACCGGAGACGGTACTGGACTGGGGTCCTCCGCCCTCTTTTGGTGCACCACAGGCGGCCCGCAGACGCTATGCCGGCCGCTGGTTCGCAGCGAGCCTGGTGGCCGCACTGGTGCTGGCGGCACAGGTCCTGCACCAGTTCCGCGATGAACTCGCGGCCAGCCCCGGTTACGGTGCCGCGGTGCGCGGCCTCTACGCGCGGCTCGGCCTGCCGCTCGATCCCGACTGGCCGCTGGAAGCCTACGAAGTTCGCAGCCGCAAGGCACAGGTGAAGAAGTCAGGGCAGGGCACGCTCGACATCGCCGCCGAAATCGCCGTGACCGGCAGCCATCCAGTCGGGCTGCCAATGCTGCGTGTCGTGCTGCTCGATCGCTGGTCAAACATCATCGCCAGCGGCGTGTTCGGTCCCGCCGAGTACCTGGCCGAGGCGTCGCCGCCCGCGTCAGTCTACGCGCCGGGCACGCTGATCCCGGTGCAGATCAGCTTCCAGGATCCGGGCGACAAAGCGACGGGCTGGGACCTCGACATCTGCGTGCCTGACCGCCACACCGGCCTGCGTTGCCAGAAAGCACGCAATCCATTCCAGCGCTGAGCGCTGATGCAAGACCGAGTCCAGCCTCGCCGGCGACATGACGCCGTAACAGGTGCAGGCGGCTGCTTTCGTGTTCATGCACTTGTGCGCGCCACGCGACTAGCAATCTAGTTTCGCGCGAGCTCGTGGTTGGCATGTTCGCGCTGCGTGTTATGATTCCGCCCCCGCAGAAGAAGGAAGGCGACGACAACGTCGCCGCTGTCGCGACGAGGCACGACATAGGCGCGCGGGATCGGCGCCAAGAACCACGGCCACGTCCAGGCAAATACCCTGCGGTCATTCATCGCCGTCCGGCATCTCGTGGGGGCCATCGAGTCCCGATGTGACTGCCGGAGAGTCGAAAGTATTCGCGGGAGCAGCCAGACTGTGGTCAACGGAAAAAAACACACATCCACCCGCAAAACCTCTGCCCGCCACCGTGACAGCGTCGTGCAGCTGCGCAACAAGCCGCTCCGCGACCTGACCGGCGACGCGCTGCGCAGCTATTTCCGCGACCTGAACGGCCACAGGCCCAACGCGCTGTACGACCTGGTGCTGGGCGAGGTGGAGCCGCCGCTGTTCGAGGCGGTGCTCGACTACACCGGTGGCAACCAGAGTCGCGCGGCGGAGATCCTCGGGTTGAACCGCGCCACGCTGCGCAAGAAGCTGAAGCAGTACGAGCTGCTCGGCTGAGCGGGCTGAAGTGCAGCGGGCCCGCGGACGGGCGAGCCGGGTGACAGGCGGGCGGCAATGACAGGCATCAAGCGGGCGCTGATCAGCGTCTCCGACAAGACGGGTGTCACGGAGCTGGCCCGCGCGCTGGCGGGCATGGGCGTGGAGATCCTCTCCACCGGCGGCACGGCCAGCGCCCTGCGCGCCGCCGGCATCGCCGTCACCGACGTCAGCAAGGTCACCGGTTTCCCGGAGATCATGGACGGCCGGGTCAAGACCCTGCATCCGGCCATCCACGGCGGCCTGCTCGCGCGGCGCGACCGCGACAGCCAGGCCATGGCGCAGCATGCCATCCGCCCCATCGACCTCGCGGTGATCAACCTGTATCCCTTCGAGGCCACGGTGGCGAAGCCCGGATGCAGCCGCGAGGAGGCCATCGAGAACATCGACATCGGCGGCCCGGCCATGATCCGCGCCGCCGCCAAGAACCATGCCTTCGTCGCCGTGGTCGTGGACCCGGCCGACTATGCGGGCATCCTCGCCGAACTCGGCAGCAACGCAGGCGCACTCAACGAGGCCACCCGCCGGCGCCCCAACGTGCTCCTCGACGGGCCGTTTGCCTCCGTCCCCAAAGCAGCGACTCTGACCGGGCTTTCGGCCCTCCTCCACCACTTGGCCCAAGGCGAAGCCGCGCTGGCCAAAGGGCCGCTGACGCCCAAAATCGTTGGGCAAATGCTGTTTCAGCTACTGTTCGGCGACAAGTCCGACCATCAGCCGGTGTTGGCCACCCTGTTCGCCGACCCCGCCGGTACACCGACCAGCCCCAACCGCGGGCCTGTGCGCTGCCGGCTGGTGACGACCGATCCCGACCTGATGCGGCTGCCCTGGCGCTTGCTGGTGTGGAACGACACGTTTCTGACACTCGACCAAGGGTGGTCGGTGGAACTGTTCGATCCTCGCGACGCCCAGACAAACGTCGAACTGTCCGGCCCGCCGCGAGTGTTGCTGATCGTCTCCGACCCCGACGGCGCGTTGGGTGGGGACCAACACATCGCGGGGTGGAAATCGTTGTTTTCCACCCTGTCCCCCAAGTTCTCGGAAACCCCGCACGCTTGGCTGCGGTTCGCTCGAACTCAAACCGAGTTGGACCGGCTGCTGAAGCACGGAAGAATTCAGCCCGAGGTCGTTTATTATTTCGGTTATTGTTCGAGTCACGGCGCCCAGGCCAACCCGGTGTTGCACTTGGGAATGGGCGGAGGCGGCCAGGGTGAGGTGCGATTGCAAGAGATCATCGATTCCCTGCCCCCCTCGGTACGCCTCTTGTACCTGAACGGTTTCTGCCGAAACCACGCCGGGTTGCCGCCTGTCTGCACCGCCGGCGCCGTTCCGTGCGTGGTGTATCCCACCGTATCCACCCATCCCCACCGGGCCGCCGATGCGGCGCTGCAATGGTTCGGGGCGATGGTGCGCCACGCGGCCGACCCCGTAACGGCGCTGTCGCTGATTCCCCGGAACCTGCGCACCACCGCCACCGAGGCCCTGTCCGTCCGCACGGCGTACCGAAGTTGGACCACTGGGGAAACGCTGACCGTCGATTATCGCGGCAACGCCGAAAATCATTTGGACCGCGATGACCAGCGCACCAAGCTGAATCACCACGTGGGAGGACTCATCAAGAGCCCGGAACAAACCATGGAGTTGTTCGTGGCCTACGGCGACGAACATCAACACATGGCAGGGTTGGGCAGCCTTTTGTTCCGTTATGTGGAGACCGAACGGGACCCGGTGGCCCTCATTCGGTACCGCCGCTTGTTGTTTCCCAACAAGACCGAACGCACCGGTGCCGTCGATGCGCTGACCCACCGGCTCACGGGCATGTTTTCCGGCGACACCGCCGCCGGGGCCATTCATCACGTGTTCGACAAAGTGGCGACCGTTCCCGGCAAACGGTTTGTAGTGTTCTTGGATTGGGGCGTTCACGGCGAAGCGGAGACCGACAAACTCACCCTGGACGAACTCGAAGCCCTGTGGACCTGGCACACCCAGGTTCTGGCCTCGTCGCTAACGCCGAAGGAGATCGCCGTGGTCGCTCTGTTGACCTTCGAACGCCCGGGACCGAGCCACGTCCGGTTTCGAACCGCGCTCGACACACTCCGGCAGAAATCCGGCGTACAATCGACACGTTGCCCGATCACCATCCTGGACCCGCTCGCTTCGGTGGACGAAGACCACGTGACGCGGTTCTTGAGCAACAACCAGTGGTCCGGATGCGGGTCGACCCGCGCGCCCCGGGCCGCCGCCGTGATTCTGCGGCGCACCGGCGGGGTGTTCAAAAAAGCGTGTGAGGAAATCGACCACGCCGAGACCATCGGCTGGGACTCTTACTTGGCGGACAACGAAGCGCCCACGGCCACACCCGTCCCCACGACCCAACCCCTCGACGGGAGCACCACGATATGAGTTCTGCGTTTGAGATCATCGTCCCCAACCACAAACACCCGGTCCAAGCCGAGCGGTTTTTTGGGCGGCGGATTCCCCCCGGCCATCACGATTTGGCCGAATCCGCGCCCCAGTTCGAAATGAACGCCGACCTGGCGCGGGCAGTCAACGTGGCGTTGTCCGTGGGCCAACCCCTGCTGTTGACCGGGGAGCCCGGCACCGGCAAAACCCAGTTGGCTTATTTTCTCGCCTGGACCTTCGGCGCCGCCGACAAGAAACCCTACGTGCTGCCGGTCAAGTCGACGACGACCTCGCGGGATTTGTTGTATTCCTTCGATACCGTCGCCTATTTCCGCACCCAGGCCGAAGATGTCCACGACAAAGAAAAGCAATTCCTCGTCAAAGGGCCGCTGTGGCGGGCGTTCGAAGACTTGGACAAATGCATTCCCGCCGTGGTGCTTATCGACGAAATCGACAAAGCCCCCCGGGATTTTCCCAACGATTTGTTGTTCGAATTGGACCAATTCGAATTCCGGGTTCCCGAACTCAACAAAATCGTGAAGCGGCAAAACAAAGAAACCCCGCCCCCGTTCGTCGTCATCACCAGCAACAACGAACGCCGCCTGCCCGACCCGTTTTTGCGCCGCACCATTTTTCATCACATCGAGTTTCAGGAGGACATCGTCCGCAAAGCCGTCCACAACCGCAAAAAAGAGTTGCCCAATCTGACCGACGACCTCATCGAAAAGGCCATCCGCCACTTGATGAAACTCCGCGAAAACAAACGGGTCCGCAAACCGCCGGCCACCGCCGAGTTTCTCGCCTGGATGCGGGTGTTGGACACCGCCCAAGTCGACCCCAAAGAACTCGACCCCGCGGTCCCGCTCCACCAACTGCCGTTTTTGGTCACCTTGATCAAAGACCGCGAAGACTGGAAAGCGTTGCGATAACCCCATGGCCCACGAAACCGCCCTTCTGCTGGGACTGTACGACGATTTGAGGCACCACGGCCTGCCCGTCGGGGTGACCGAGCGCCTTCAAATCGATCACATTCTGGCGCAGATGGCTCCCACCGCGGGCAATGGCGACGACGATGAAGACGGCGAGCCGCTCCCCGAATACGACCTGGCCGACCTGGTCCGGACGGTGGTGTGTAAACAAAAGGAGGATTACGACCGGTTCGACCAAGCCGTCGCCGGGTGGCGGCAGCGCACCGAACTCGTGCGGGCCCGGATCGCCAGGGCCCAGGCCCCGACGCCGCCCGTCCCCGGCGCTACTGGGCCGGGGACGAGCGTCCCGTCGTTGGCGCCGCCCGGAAGGTGGCGGGACGGGATTCGTCGCGCTTGGCGGCGGTGGTCGAAAGTCGTGATCGTAGCCATTGTCGGCATTCTGGGGATAACAGCCGTTGTCGCGGGACTGTGGTGGGTTTTTTCCGACCGTCCCACCCCGCCTCCCGAACCCCCGACCCCGCCGCCGGACCACCCCATCGTCGAAACGACCGCTCCCATCACTCCCACGACCGTCGGTACCGTACTGGTCCAGATCCCCAAACTGACCGCCGTCCCAGCCACGAACCCATTTGCCCACCCGCTGTGGGCCTGGGGCGCGGCGGTGTTGTTTTTGGCCGGGGCCGGCATTGCGGCGGTCCTTATCCGCAGGCGCCCGTTGATTCCGCCGCCGTCGGCCCCGCCTCCCACGGGTCGCCGCGGCCCGGTTCCGCTGCCGCCCACGACCGCGCCCGAGGGGTGGTTGTTGCGGCGCGGCGAGCAGGACGATCTGGTGTGGGGAATCGCCCAGCACACCACCGGCGAGCCCACCGACCGCCTGGATCTCGACCGCACCGTCGCTGCAACCGCCAAGAACGCCGGCATTCCGGTGTTGATCCACGAACAGCGGGTGTTGTTGCGCGGCGTCTGGTTGTGGGTGGACATTACCCTGGACGACCCGGTGGCGAGCCGGTGGGTCACCGAGGTCATGGCGACCTTGGCCCGCGGCGGCCTCGAATGCGAACGGGCGTACTTCGACGGCATTCCCGACCGGCTGTGGCACGACGACGGCTCCCAATGGAGGTTGTCCGACATCGAAGAACGGCTGCGGGGCTGCCGCATCGCCATCGTCACCGATGGCCGCCGCCTCGTCGACGAGGACCGGTCGGCCTTGGGCCAACACCGCCTGGACCCGTTGTTCTCCGAGCTGAAGCACTGGCCGACGGTGTTGTGGGCCCTGCCGGACCAAACGGTTTCCGGTCTGCGGCCGCTGTTGGCCGCCCGCGAGATGGCGGCCGTGGGGCTGACTCAGGCGGCCATCGAGTTGGCCAACGCCAAACCGCGTCCCGGCGCCGCAGCCACGGCCGACACCCGGCTCTGGCTGGCGTTGTGCGCGCTGTTTCCGGGGGCGCTGGGCCAAGCGGACGTCTTGGCCCTGAAAAACCGCCTGGGCCTTTCGGCTGACGCCTGGGATTGGCACGGCCTGCGCGCCGCCGCCGGCGGCGTAGGAAGCCCGTCCCGCCTGGGTTTCGCCCCCAGGGAGCGGGGCGCGTGGTTGCACTGGTTGGAGCAGAATTCCGGGTACACCCAGGAAAACAGCGACCAATTCGACCCCGCCCGCTTGCCGGCCAGGTTGTCCCAGGCCCTTGGGTATTTCCGGGAACGCCTGATGGAAGAAAATTCCCCCCAGGCGCTGAAGGCGGGCTGGGACCAGTCCATGGAAAAAGCCCAACGGCAAGTGGATCGGGCCCTGGTCGACCTGTGGGACCGCCCCGAGACCGCGGTGGAGGTGCTGTACGATTTGTACCGCCGCGGATTGTCCGACCGCATCACCCAAGAACTGGCCCGGGCAGTAGGCGCCGAAGCCACGGCCGGCGGCGACGGATTTCGCCTGCCGTGGAAAACGGAACACGTAAGCCCCCAAGCCCGTTATGCGCTCACCCAGATGGGATTTCGCACGGGGGAGTTTGCCGCCGATGCCCTGAAACGCGCCGGCCGCGTCTGGCTGGGCCTGGGACTGATGGCGGGAGCGGCGCTGGTGGCCCTGGCGGCACAGTGGATAGACCTGGCGCCGGTGCCCGAGGTCGTCCAGGCGAGCGGAGCCGACACCCCGGAGTTCGTGGACGCCGCCTGCAACCGGGTTTATCTGGACGGGACGTATCGCTGCACCGCCTCCGGCCCGGGCGCCGGCGCCGAGGTGGACGTGACCGAGAACGAACGGGCGGAGTTGACCTGGGAGACCGTGGCGAAACCCAAAGACGAACGGTGGGAGAGCCAAGGCGCGGCATATCGAGTATTGCGCCGCGACCCAACCCTACCCCGCCCATGGGTGGTCGCCCCGATTCCGGCCGCGAGCCAGGTGCAGTTGGAGGCCGACCCGGACGACGCCGAAGCGGTGGAGCTGGCAAGGGCGCTGATCGAAAGCGGAAACGCCGACGTGGTGGTGCTGTCGACCGCCGAGACGGCGCTGATGGACGTGCTGGGCCGCTGGCCCACGCCCAACAACGGCGGGCAGCGGTTGGTGTTGTGGGTGGACTCGGACCGACCCGGTGAACGGGTGCCACTTTTTGATTTGGACGCTGAACCGAACCTCGCCTGGTTGGGGGTGACCGGGTGGGCAGAGGTTGTCCAAGTGTTGTGCGCAGACGGGGAACAAGATGTGCAGGAGATCCTTGCGCTGGTCTTGGTTTCCCCTCGGCAAAGTGAACCGGAGTTTCGATTGATGGGGACATGTCCGACAGAGCATGATGAAATGGATTTTCCTGTCATCGGCGTACGGGAGCCCGACCGTGACGTGGTGGAGAACGACGCGCAATCCCAACCTTCGGTCGACATGGTGTTTGTGACCGTGCCGGCTGGTTATTACCCGATAGGGAATGACCGGCAGGAGGAACCACAGCCTTGGAAACGCGAATCGGGCAAGTGGATGGCGCAGTTCACGCATTCTTTCGAAATCGGGAAGTACGAAGTAACCAATCGCCAATACAAGGCTAGGCACCCGTCGCACCGCAGAGATGACGACCGACCAGTGGTTACGTTGAGTTGGGACGAGGCGAAACGGTTCTGCGAAAGCCTCGGTTCTTCTGTTCGCTTACCGACAGAAGCCGAGTGGGAGGCAGCGGCGCGAGGCACAGACGGAAGAATGTACCCGTGGGGAAACGAGACACCGGAGGGAAGGAGCGTGGTCTGGAAAGCCGAAAGGACCGCGGATGTTACGAGGAGAACGGACGACGTAGGCCCATTTGGTACAGTCCACCAGGCAGGAAATGTGGTCGAGTGGACACTGGACTGTTTTTCACCAACGACTTATCAGATCTACCACGAAAACCCAGCGTTGCGGGTTGACCCAAAACCGCACGAACCGGCCACATGCGCACGGCGCGTTGTGCGTGGAGGTGCTTTCAACCAAGAGGACCCGTGGTACCTCCGTACCACTTATCGCTTTTCCTTCCCGCCCTCGTCCCAACTCGGAGGGTTGGGTTTCCGTTGTGTTCGTGATTCGTCCGTCCCGTGATCGTTGTCTTGCCTCTTGAGCACTGGTGGCAACAGTTATGGCTTCGGGCGCCATGGACCCGACGAACACCGAAGGCACCGCGGGGGGTGGCAGCCGTGGCGGGAAATTTTCGGACGAGTGCATCGGGAGTCATGGGTACTCTCGAAAATCGTGCCGAAGGCATCGCGGGAGTCGTGGGTGCTATCGGAAATCGTGCAAAAGGCATGGCGGCGGGCGGGGACGACTCCCGTAACATTACGGGGGTCGTTGCGACTGTCGTGGGTATACCCCGTGGAACTGCGGGGGTATCCCATCGGCTGTCGGGCATATACCCCGTAAATCTGCCGTATGGATCCACGACAGTCACGGTGGTATCCGTAGATCTACGGGGTGGATCCACGACTGTCGCAATGACCCCGGTAATTTTACGGGGTATACCGATGACCCCGGTTCATGCCTTCCGTAATTTTACGGTAGGGATCTTCGACAAAAACGGTGGCGTCCGCACCGGTTCCCGGGGATCCGCGACGGCGGCAACGGCCCTGCGGCATTTCACGGCTCGCCCTCCGGACTCACGAGGGCGGCCGCGCAAGGGTGTGCCCTGCGAGAGGTGCTTGTGTCGCGCCCGTGCCCGTGCCCGTGTCCGACCGGGTGCCTCCATGACACTTCAGACCGAGGGGTGCATTGCAAACGCCAGGGTTGGTCACGTTGTGCCCAAGCGACGCGGGGGTGACTTAAGGAAATCGGTATTTGTTTTCGTGCACTTACATGTCATGGCCGCTTTGGTCTCTCTCGGGGCCATCGCCCGCCAAATCGGAAATTCAATGAGGTTGTGAAAAAATATGGGGACGGACTTGGACGCGAGGATTTTGGTCCCGATGCACGGAAAAAAACCGAGTCATATCGGGAATATGGCGCAGGTTTTTTTGGGGGCAGCGGGGCCAAAAGCATCCGTCCAAGTTCGTTCAGCTATTTTTTCACAAACTCAATGGTCTTGGACCAGGAGCGTTACCCGGTGGCTGCGATCATGACGACGCAAGGCGGTGTAAAACAAAGGTTTGTGCTTAAGTCACTGGCATTGACTCTAGCCCGCACTTCTCACCAGTCTTCGGCTGCGACCGCCGATCCGCTGGCGCCTTCTGGTCGTGCTCCCTCCGGCGTGCTCGACGGGCCGGGGGCCCGCCTCCGCGCGCCCAGAACTCGCCGGCGTTTCGGCGGTCTCGCTGCGAACCCTCGTGAGAAATGCGGGCTAATAACAGACCCATGACGCCGTCCCAATGACCTTCGATAACCGCGGGCACGGGCACGGGCACGGCCCGAAGAACTAAGGAATCATGGACTCTTACGTGCTTTTGGCGTCTTCGGAAGGTTGGAACCGAAACATGCCCCAACGGGGCATCGCATACCAGCCCAGGGTGTAACCCTGGGTATCGGATGGTCTTTGTCCCGGCGTTCTGAAGGAACGCCGCATCATCCGGCGATCACCGCCGCCGCGCGCCTTGCGGCGTTCTTTCAGAACGCGGAGACGACGTGTACCAACAACCCAGGGCGTTGCCCTGGGCTGGTGTGCGATGCCCCTTCGGGGCATGGGGCAATTCGGGTGTGCTGCAAACTCCCGGGCTGCCCGCAATGCCGGTGACTTAAGGAAATCGGTATTTGTTTTCGTGCACTTACATGTCATGGCCGCTTTGGTCTCTCTCGGGGCCATCGCCCGCCAAATCGGAAA
>JABWCM010000020.1 GCA_013360285.1 Myxococcales bacterium | reverse complement strand
CCGGCTTGGTCATGCCGACGACCGGGTGGAGCAGCAGCACACCGTCCACCTTCGCCGTCGCGCGCTTTGTCAGCTCCTCATGGGCGCGGTGCAGCGGGTTACGGGTCTGAAACGCTACAACGCGGTCGTATTTTTTTTCGGCGAACAACGTTCGTGTTTCAACCGGTGAAAGCACGTAGGCCCCGATGTTGGGGTCTTTTGCGATAGGCAGTGCACGAATGGTCCCACCGCACAGGTAGTTCCGGGAATCGGACAACGCGATGCGGGCTCCCGGATGATCGATTCGGTCTGTACCGTACACCGACGTATTGTACCCTACTTTGTCCCAAGACCATTTGGATTCGACGACCAACGACCCGAGCAGCGTACCTTCATGGGCCACACTGACCACATCGCCAACCTCGATCGTCGCGTATTCGGTATCGGTCATCGGAAACGCAAAGGGAATGGTCCAGGCATATTGTTCACCTTTGGATTCAATATTGCTAAACTCCAACACCCGTTTATACACGTCTTCGTTCATCGGCCCCACAAGCGGGCTCAACGCGCCATCGGCAATCCTCTCGAAGGTGCTTCGATCCGCCGCCGAAACAGCGAGTTTCTTTGGTAAATTGGAGATTTCCTCAAGAAACGACACACGTTCACCGGCCGCAACCACCCGATTTACCGGAAAATCCAACCCACCATGCACAGGACTCAACTTACTCATATGTACTCCTTATCATGAAACCATCCACCATCTGGATTTTGCGCCGTGGACCGTACTACCTGCACGTAAACTTGTCACGATCCTTTTCACAACTTCTTGACAGGAAAACCCTCATTGCCCCCCCACAAAAGCCGTGGGCTGGTTTTTTACTGAAGGCACTGCCACAACGCGTCTGGGCAGGCAGCCAACGCACATCCAAACGCACCCGGTTGACCGTCGCAGGTTTGGTTTAGGCACTGTCGAAGCGATTCGGCATCGGTAATCGTTTGCTGCAAAGCACCTGTTTTGCAAAGGGTTTCACACTCCGGCGTGGTACAACCAAAAAGACAATCCACCATTTCCATACACAACGATCCCTGCGGCACGCCGGCGGCCTGACACAGGTCTACCTCCTCGCCACACTGTGTTTGGGCGCACTGAGCATAAAACAGAGGCGTCCCCTGAAAACAGTCATGCTCCGCGAGACAATCAAACAAGTCTGTCACTTGTTGTTGCGACTCCGGCAACACCTTCTCCTGACACGCGACAACACAGGCTAAATCCCCGCCACATTTGCCGGCACAGACTCCGGCTTCGAAACAGTCAAAAAACGCACAATCGCAGTCGGTTTGACACCCCCCAAGTGCCAAGCCGGCGCATTGGTCATCCCACAATACCGTACAACATAGCGGGTCGGCACTGCATACACATGCGGCACACAACACGTCTTCACATTGAGGTGCCTGCCCCTCAACACAACACCCACTCAGGGCCGGAGCCGACGGACCGGCGCACGCCGCATACCCGTTGGGACACGCCGCCATGGCACAATTGAGGACATCTTCGGCGCTACCCTGTCCACACCCAGACGCACACTCCGCCAAATCCGCAGCAACTCCGGCCGAAAGCGGCGTTGTTTTTTCCGCACACCCCGCCTGACACTCCGAATCTGAACCACATGTTTTTAGACACAAAAACGTGTCGAGACAGGTTTGGGCTTTACAACCACACCCTCCGTTACAAGTAGAACCCGCAATGAGAACACAGTTGGTATCCCACGTTATCGAACAACAGAGGGGGTCTAAGTTACATACACAATCGTTGCATCCGGCTGTTTCACAAAACGGCTCCTCGTGCGCCTCACAACACGACCCGGCGACCAGCGGCACCTTGTTTTGGCAAAGGTTGACCTCTTCTTTGCAATATTGACCAAGACAGTTTAGATAAACCTTCGATCCCAACTCCACGTTGCACCCATTCACATCCCCACATTCGATCAACACTTCTAATGCCGACAAGGCATCGGCTGTGGCCGTTGAGAAACAATTTTCAATACACCCGCTACCTGGCGTACACAACGATGCACATTGCACTGCTTCGCTACACGTCAACGGTTCACACAGGCACAACGCATTACACAGCCCTCCTGCGGCCGTGACACAGGTGTTATCCCAGGCGACAGAACAACATAGGGGATCCTGTTGGCACACACAATTCGCACAACTTCCTTTGACACAACCCGGTTCGGCATGTTGTGCACAACACGTGGCGGCAGCAGACATACCCGCTTCAAAACAGCCGGCCAACTCCTGTAAACAATGTTGTTCCCCACATTGAACAAAATCGGCGACCGTGGCTGTCGCAAAACAGTCATGGGTATTCAAACACAACGTCAATGTTTGTACCGCGGATTGCCCAGCCGACACCACCTTCTGAAAGCAGGCATCCATGCAGGCCAAATCCCCGTCACATTGTGACGCACACTGAACACCGTCAAAACACGAGTAAGGGCACTCACATACTAGATCACACTCGGCCGGCGATTTTGGTTTGGCAACGCATTCGGAATCCCACAGGGTGGTGCAACACAGACTATCAATGGCACAAACACAGGTCATGCACTCTGCATTGGCGCACCCCGGTGTGGGGTTGGCAGCACAACAGGGACCCAACGAAGTGTTGTTGCCGTTCACCTGACATAAAGACAACTCCGCCGAACACAATTCGGTGAGACATTGGACGTACTGTTGCCCACTTGTGGCCTCCACACACCCCTGCGCAACACCGCAATCCGCAAGTTTCGTGGCCGCAGCGGCACTTTTGGGCATCGTCAACGCCAAACAAATCGACTCGCAACCCGCGTCGCCCTGACAGGTGTTCAAACAGGCCACGGTCTGACCACAACCAACCAGTTGACACGCATCGACACATTTGTCGCCGTTGGCATCAATAGCCGACGACAGAGGTGTACCCAACGCGTAATAAATGACCAACGTGACATCCACGACATCGGGATTGCCGTTACAATCGACGTCTGGAGCAGTGTTCATTCCATTTGTACACAACGGAGCAACAAAAGGTGGGTTGAGTGCCGCAAGCGCCGACACGATGGCACACTGAACGTCGACAACGTTGGTAATACCACTGCCGTCAATATCTCCGGGCGGCACGGAACATGCAGCATAAGCGTGAGAACGGAGCGCGGTCGTGGAAAGATAACACACGAAAAATGCGAAGCCGACGACACAAACCTTCGATAAGCCGCCATTCATACGTACCTCAAATTCCTCGAAAATGATACACCGGGATCATTGAGTGAACCGGTCGTTCGTAGACCAAAGGACCATACCATGACCGCAACCCAGTTCCGTAACCATTTCATTGTGATCATCTCCGTCTTGTTCATCGCCTGTGAAAGCAGCAGCCCACCGGCATCTATTGCCGATGGGTTGGTGTCCGATTCCATCGCCGACACTTCATCGGGCATACACCAGGATGCGGCTTCTCGCGCCGTTGTGAATGCACCTCTGAACACCCGCACACCCTCGTTGTGCGGCAACAGTTGTGTTGTTGCGGGAGACGTCGTGGTCGACGGTCAAGTGTCGGTGCTCGACGTCCAATGTGAAGTTTTGGCTTTGTTAAGTGAACTGGCCGGTCAAACCCCACCGGGCTGTGTCACCGGTACAACCGATGCCAACTGCGACGGCGCGCTCGACATTACCGATGCCACCGTCACGATCCATTTGGCCATCGGGGAATCGTTGGACTCGTCTATCGACCAGAATCACAATGGATGCCCCGATCTTTGCGAAACCACCCCGGATCCCACTTGTGCTCCTGAGCGCAGTCCTGAACGATCCCCCAAACAGTCCTGGTTTGAGGCCGCGGCCGCCTGCACCGGACCGGAACTTCCCGACGATGGGGTCGATTCCGACTGCGATGGTTTTGAATATTTCGGCTCGGCGGCCAACAACCTGGCGCTTAGTGGTCCCATTGGTACCCCCACCTTCAATGTGACCGTCAGCGGTACCTTTCAAATGGGATTGTTTGGCGCAGTGACCGTCACCGGCACCCTCACCAAAACAGCACCCGCCGCGCCGGTTATCTGGTGTGTTACCGGAACATCCACCATGACCGTGGGACCGGTTGTTTTTAATGGGACTACCCTCAAAGTCTGCCGTCTGGCCAACGGCACCATCAGCAACACCCTCACCGGCCAGATCACAGTCGCCGGCGCCCAAGTCACTACGACGGGAACCTTTTCCACAACGGCGCCGCTCGTCGTGACCTGCTCCATCAACGCCCTTCCGTTGGATACCGGAATCACCCTACAAACGGTGACTCTTGATCTCGCAGACGGAATCTCCACGGCCGAACTCAGCGCCGATTTGGCGATTGGAAACACCAACCAGAAATTGTTCCTCAACGTCAGCGGCGATTTGCCTGCGTCCGGAAATGTGATCCTCGATCTCGTTCAACCGGCGGACAAACCCTGGACACCCTTTGGCGGCGGGTTCAATCTGACCCTCAACAATACCACCGGTGACTTAAGTCGCAGCGGTGCCGACTGGACCGTAACCATCGCCGGCAACACACCCTCGGTCACAGTCGCACCGGGATTTGTTCTTTCAAGCGCCAGCTTTTCGGCCACCTTTGCACCAAACAGCACATGGAACGTCACCTTTACCGGAGGCGCCCAGTTGGGACCGTTTACCGCATCTCTGACAGGTTCGTTGACCCAGGCCACCCCCATTGCCCCTGTCACAGGTTGTTTTACGGGAACCACAACCGCGACCATCCTCGGCGTATCTTACCAAAACGTGCAGGTGACCGCGTGCCGCAAATCCGACGGAACAGCCAACATCAGCCTTAGCGGAATCATCGGATTTGAGGGGCAGGACACAGAATTCGCCGGAGTATTGACCGTTCCTTCGCCGTGGACCCTCACCTTGGTGGTCGACGACGTAGAAATTGTCCCCAACATCATCGCATTGGACAACTTGTCTTTGTCGTTGACCGAAAGCGGCACGGAATACAACCTCATAGCCGACCTCAACTTGGGCGCGGGAGCCACGGAATTTTCCGTCGTCGGAACCTACAAAAAAGTCGGTGAACTTCACCTAACCATCACCCTGCAACCCGGAAAATCCTGGTCCCCCATGACGGGAGTCGATTTCGCCGCCACATCGGCAACCGGCACGTTGGACCGGGTCAACAACAAGTGGACAGCTACCGTGACGGTGGCCGCGTCCGCAGCCAACGTCGGCCCCCTGTCGTTGTCCACCGTAACCGGAACGGCCGTTATTGCCGCCCAGGGGGTCAACCTCGGGTTGTCGGGCACCGCGAAGCTCGACCCATTCACCGTCACGTTAACCGGTACCCTCAATTTACCCACGGGGGGGCAAATCACCGGCTGTTTTGGCGGATCGCTGACATCCCAATCCGTTTTGGGCATCTCCTTCCCCACGTTGTCGTTTCAAACCTGTCCAGCCGAAGGCAAACCGTTGACCGTCACCGTCACCGGATCGATGGTTTTTGAAGGAAAAACGGTCACCATTGCCGGCACGTTGACCCCCGGTAGTCCGTACTCGTTCGTAATCGCCGCACAAAACGTCCAACTGGCGCCTGGTTTTGTATTTGACGTATTGACTTTGACGATCACGTCTTCGGGCATCAGCTTGGTCGGCGACATGACCATCGGAACCGGCGACGCGGCATTGCCGTTACGATTGACCGGCGTTTATGTGTCCGATGGACCGATCACCTTGTCGGTGGCACTGCAACCCGGCGAAACCTGGAACGTTCTTCCGTCGCTGGGAATTGAAGTTGAACAACTTTCAGGCACGTTTGGTTTTGATGACGGCGACGTCACGTTGAGCGTTTCCACCATCGTTGGCCTCAACCTCACCCTTGTACCGGGTTTGGTCTTAAAAAATGCCGGTGTTGCCGCCGCGTTGGACACGAATGGCAACATGGCGGTGACTCTGTCCGGCACAATTCAAATCACCATTGGTTCCACCACATTCAACATCGCGGTATCCGGCACGGTAGAACCAAACGCCTTCAAGTTACAGGGGGGCTACGACGGCACCATTTTGCCGCTGAACTCTCTTGTGGGGGACTTATTTAAGCTCGTCGATCCCACACTTACCTTCACCATTGATTCCAATGCCGGAACCTATTCGATATCGGTTTCATCGACGGCAAAAATCTGCATCTTTGCCCCATGTTCTCCTGCGGAATACCTGGAGTTTGGCATTGAAGGGGGAATCATTACGGGCTCTGGGGCGGGCGTTTATTTTATCGGCGACTTGCCGGACATCACCATTCCGACTTTGGGGAACGTGGATCTGATCGTTGCTGCCACAACGGTGGAACTCGACTCCTATGACCTATTAAACACCCCGCTGAAACCCAGCGACGATGTCGACATCCCCACGGGAATCACCCTATTTACGCTCGCCCCCCTGCCCGTCCCCATCGGTGGAATTTCCGAAGAGATCCTGTTTGCCATCAGTGTGTCTCCATCAACGGTCAACATTTCGGCGACCATTCCATTTGACTGGGTTATCATCGACGAAGACACCGGATTTACCGGCATTGACAGCCTGGTGTTTGACTCGATGACCGTCGGTGGTGAACTCACCCCAGGGTCCGTCGAATTTTTCATCAGTTCGCAGGCGACTCTCCAGCCAAGTACCCAGGAAAGCCCCCTTGTGGGAACGGCTTCGTTCGCCATCGGTTTCGGCACGGTGGGGGTATCGTTCACCATTACATCGAACGTGGTGGGACGATGGTACGACCCGCTGGGAATCCAGAAATTCGCCATTCAAAACCCCGGATTTGAAATCGGCATCACGTATTCAGGACAAATTCCGGTACCCAAAAGTTTTGGATTTACGGGCGATGTTTATTGGCTTGATACGTTAAACAATTGGCCTTCGGAACTCGCCTGGGCAGTTCCCCAATCTTATCCCGCCCCTCCGCCGCCCAACGGAATTACCTTGTTTGGCGGAACCATTTATTTTGATTTGGAACCCACACCCAGCGGACTGTGTATTCTGGGTGCATGTTTGCCGCTTCCGACGTTTATTTTCCGTTTGGAAATCGCCAACTTTTCGTTCCCTGGGACGTTTATCGATTTGTCGATAGACCTGTTTGACACGTTACAAAGTTACCTTCCCAACGCATTGCCGACCGTGCCGCTACCCGATTTGAACCTGTCGTCTGTCGGCATCGACGTCAACCATTTCCTCGTATACGCCTCGACTCACGACACCGAAGTTTTTGGCGTCGACTTTCAATCCGGATTTCTTGCCGACATCGACGTCGACATTTTTGGAACCCAGTTTACGCTTCATGGATTCGCCGACACCGCGGGGCTCTATCTCGAAGCCGCAGTCGAACCGTTTGATTTTCTGGGGCTGGGGATTTTTCAAATCGTGGGGGACCCGTTCCGCCAAATCTGCGAGTTGGGAGGGGGGTCGATCGAAGTCAACCACGCCGCAGCGTTAAACCTCACGTCCGGTACCATCGAAGCACTGGTGCGCGATAACTCATTTGGCACCGACCCGTTTTCGTCGGTCATCGTATCCAAAGACGACGGCAAAAACGGCTACACCATTGGGATCGGCGACGCGGTTTCGGGTAAAGCCAAGGTGTCAGCCCGATTTCGCAAAGATGGGTTGGAGCGGATTTTTACAACCGAACACGGAGTGGTGCCAAGCGGGGTTTGGACCAATGTCAGCGTGGTTTTTGACGGCAACAACATAGCGATTTTTGTCGACGGGACAAAAAAGTCCGTACTGAACACCAAAAAAGAGTTTTCCGGTGGGGCAGGAACCAATGCCGCTAAGTTAACGATGGGAACCGGTTTGACCCGAATCGACGATATCCGAATCTGGAAAACCAAACGAACACAGGCCGAAATCAACGGCGAAAAACACTTTTTAAAACAATCGTCGGTTTCGGATCTCACGTTATCTTACACGGGGGACCCCGATTTGATTGCCCGTTACGAGTTCGATTACGACAGCGGAACCAAAGCGCACAACACCCGCCATTACGAAACCGGAGCCGCATTACATGGTGATGTGGTGGGTGGGGCACAAATCAACAACAGTTTGGTCAACAACGACTTGTTTTTTAAGTTGGCGTTGCGGGTACCGGGATCCAAAGGCAGTGAAGACGGCCCGGGATTGTGGTTCCAGGCAGGATTTATTCTGGACTTACCCATTTTGGGAAACATCGAAGCTGCAACCCAGGTACAAATATCGACTTCCTCGATCTTTGGCAGCCTGTATATCAAAGAATTCACACTTTTGCCGACACCTCTTGGGGATTTTGTCATCGGCGGATACGGCCCCGACTTTGTACCCGACAATTTTGACGACGGGTTGTTTGGATTTGTGGATTTGTTGGATGTGTCGTTCGGCATGACCGCGGAAGTGGCGTTTACGGGAGCAAAAGGCAACGACGTGGTGTCCACCGGTGGCTCGGTTCTGTTTGCCTGCCCGCCAACGGGAGCCTGCACCAACGCGTTTGATCACATTTTTCAGGCGACGGGCAACATCGATTTGGCCATCGGTTTGGGAGGACTTGGAGACTTCGGACTGGAAGGTGGGTTCGACATTTTGCTCAACAGCGCCGATTGGTACATCGATGTTGTGGGGACGTTGGTGATCTTCGGATGGGATTTTATTTCGTCACAATTCCGTATGGATGGAAACTCCGTGGAATTTGAAACGGTGTGGGATTTCGGGGAGGTCACCATTTTGGGTACCGACATCGACCTCGGCATGCTCGTGCTTTCGATGTCCTTTGATTTTACGACATTGGACTTGTGCGGCAGTGGGGAATACAGCCACCATCCGGAACCAGGTGAGGGGGACGTTTTTGACTGTGGAGTTTCCGCATGTTTTTCCCCCACGGACATCGATATTGGCCTAGGCTGTGGGGATTTTTGTATCGGACCCGCGTTTTGTACTCCCGAGGAGTTTTGTTATATCTCGATTTGTACCGAAAAACTGGAAAATGGTCAGACCTGCTTAAAAGACAATTACTGCAAAAGTAACTATTGTGGGTGTATTGCCGACGGCTTTGTATCATTGGGCATTTGTTTTGAGCCAAACTCCAAAGAGCTGGGTGAAGATTGTTATGCCAACAACGAGTGTGTTTCCGGAAAATGTACCGCCGAGTTATGTATCAAAGGAACCTGTGTGTGCGCCGACGACAACGACTGCGCCGCCAATCAGTATTGTGATCAAGGATTTATCGGAACAATCGGCACCAATAGTTGCAAAGCCAAAAAGGCCGACGGCGAAGGGTGTGGTGGGGATGGCCAGTGTATTTCCGGCGAATGCAGTGTAGAGGGGGAATTTGGAATCTGTGGATTTTGCTATACTCCCAACTCCAAGGATGTCGGTGCCAGTTGCAAAGTCGATGCAGAGTGTGTCACCGACATTTGCAGCTCCCTCTGCGGGATCGGCGGCAAATGCAAATGCGATGTCGAAGCGGATTGCGAAGCCGACGAATACTGCAATAACGGCACCTTTGATGACCATTTGTGTTACCCCAACAAGGAAGACTGCGAAACCTGTGACGCCGACAAAAAATGTATCTCCAGCGAATGTTCGGCATCGGTGCTGGGCAAATGTTACGAACCCAACTCCAAAAACGTAGGGCAAGACTGCTGTGTGGACGATCAATGTAAATCGGACAAATGTTCGGGGGGCGAATGTGTTTGCCAAGACGACGCCGATTGCGATACCGACGACCCCATCAATGGGATCGACGGAAACGAACATTGTTATACGCCCGTATTGGGAACCCCATACTGCGAACTGTACAAAGACGACGGAGAAGGGTGTGATACCGACAGCGAGTGTCAAAGTGGGGAATGTGGGGGATGTGTCGACGATATTTTCGGGATCAACCTGGGCACCTGTTATACCCCCAATTCCAAAGAATATGGGGAAACCTGCTATGCCGACAACGAATGTGAATCGGACCGGTGTTCGGCGGACTGTGTGTTTGACCCGCAGGGCACCTGCAAATGTAATACCGACAACGATTGCCCCTCTCCGGGGACCCAGTATTGCAGCGGAGGAAATTGTTATACCGAGGTGGGCGACCATTCTTATTGTGGTTCGGATGACGAAAAGTGTTCGTCAGGAAACTGTGACTGTGAACCGGCCGGGCGCTGTATTACCGCAGACAATTCCAAGTCGGCCGGGGAAAGTTGTTATGATGATGCTGAATGTATCGGATATTGCACAGGTTCGTGCGTCGCAGGCACTCCGTGGATCGGCGAATGTAAGGCGCTGAAAAACGACTGCGTTAATTGTACCAGCGCCAGCCAATGCAAAGGGGGGTATTGTATTTGGGATGGTGAGTTCAACCTGTCGGAATGTGTGACCAAAAACTCGTTGAACTCCGGTCAGTCGTGTTGCAGTGACAGCCAATGTAAATCGGGGAATTGCAAAAAGAACAATATTTTTACCGAAGACGACAACGAATGTGATTGACCTTACAAAAGGGGGGGGCCGGGACAAAGGGATCCCTATAAGCAGATCGTTCCGAAAATACACGTGCCGGGGCAGTCGGCCGCACAATCGCAGCAATCCTGATTTGGCAAACACACACCGTTGCCGCAGGTATCACATTGGCCGCAGTTGTTCAGTGTACATGCATCACAGGCCGCAGACGACCCGGAGGCACAACTCGCGCAAGCGCCATCCCAGGCAACGTTACAACAGAACGAATCCAATGCGCATACACAACTTTGGCAATCGGCATCGTCGCATCCGATACCGGATTTGGTTTGGCAACAACCGCCGGTACACGCACCACAGTCACCGGGACATTGGACACAGTTTTCCGACGGTCCGCAGAAACCGTTGCCGCACACGTCGCACTGTGGGCAATCTTTGTCACAGCCGCCGGCATTTTGGCATGCAGCGACGCCTCCCGTACCGTTCGCACACGCTGCACACAAACCATCCCAACCCGAAGCGCAACAGAATGGGTCAAATTTGCATACACATTCCGTACATTCGGTATCATTACAACCGGTTGAACCATTCAACGAGCAGCAATCGCCGTCGCAGTCGGTCGCCGTGTTGACACAACCGGTGGTATTGCTGAGCGGTTTTTCGCAAATCAAACAATTTCGCAAAAATGCGGCAGGAAGATCGTTCCATTTGCCGCTGGCCAACAACATTTCGCCAACGTCTTCGTTGCCGGAATTGTTGGGTTCACCGGCGTTCCAATTCAGATAAGTGACCGCATCACCGGCAATCCATTGGTACACACCCTCGGTGGTGAGGTCATTTAACCCAATAAAGGAATGCATAAACGGCGCCGGACATTCGATGTCGGCAAGGGCATGAAGAAAGGTGTTTTCCGCTGCCGAGTTGATCGACACCAGATGCCCTCCCCAAGCTATGCATTCGTTTTCCGCGGTAGTCCAATTGATTCCCGGTTCGGGCGATTCGATACGATAACAACTGGATCCATTCACATAACCATCGCAGCCGCCGGCCGGATTACACGAATCCACGGTACACTTGTTGTTGTCATCACAGTTGACGGGATCCGCTTTGCATGAACCTGTGCCATCGCACACGTTGTTGGTGCAGAGATTGCCGTCGTCCGGACACGCGGTCCCAGGTGGAGCGGGTGGATGTTGGCAAGACGCTTCGGCGGCTTTTTCGCATACAAAACAATTAAACGTATTGCCGACACCGATGTCGTTCCAAAATCCGGTCGTATAAATGTGAGCTGCGTCTTCATCGCCGGAATTGTTTGGTTCACCGGTTGCCCAGGAGCTGAACGTCAAAGGATCCCCGTTGGTCCAAACGTATTTGCCTTCTGTTATCACGTCGTTGAGCCCAATCAGGGCGGTTTTTGCCGGGGCCGGGCACCCCGCGTTGACCTGGTTTGCGATAAAACTGTTTTCGGCTGCCGATTCGATGGTGACCAAATGACCACCCCATGCCTGGCATTCCGCTTCCGCGGTGTTGAAATTCACAATTTGGGAATGGACCAACATGTAGCAACTTGGCCCAGAAAGGACCCCGTCATCGCAGGCAAAAACACATTGGTCGGCGGTGCAGGGGTTTTGATCGTCGCAGCCCACGGGAGTCCCTTGGCAGTTGCCGGCCTGGCATTCGTCGTTGGCGGTGCAACCATTGGCGTCATCACAAATGTCGGCAGCACAAAGGCAGGAGGAAGCACATTGGTTCTGCGCCCGGCCGGCACAAAGTCCGTCCCACGCGGTACTGCAACAGAACCCGTCGGCGCTGCAAACACAGGTTTGGCATGTTAAGTTACCGCACCCAGGCACTGATTTGGATACGCAGCAGTCGGCGCTTAACGTGATCGTGGTACACCCGGAAGCGGGCTCACAACCATTGACGGTACAGGCCAATCCGTCGTCACAAACAATGGGTGCGCCGACGCAACTACCGCCACCACACAAGTCGCCGGATGTGCAGGCGTTGTTGTCATTACACCCGAGACTTCCACACGCACACACGGAAGCACACTGATTGTTGGCCTCGGATGCGCAAATCGTGTCCCAACTTGTAGAACAGCAGAACCCATCCATCCCACATACGCAATCTTGACAGGCGGAATTGCCGCAACCCGTGGTGGATTTGGCCGAGCAACAATCGGCAGCAAGATTGCTGTGGGTACACCCGGTGGACGGAACACACCCGTCCAAAGTACAGCCGTTGTTGTCGTTGCAATTGGTTGGGCTGCCCCCCTGGCAGGCTCCCGACTTGGCACAAAGGGTCTCTACAGTGCAGGCATTGTTGTCGTCGCAAAGAATGGGGGGCAGTGGCGTACAAATTTCGATTCCAAAAATCGTGGTACACTGCTCAGTTGGAACGGGGGTGAAGGTACATCCCGAGTTGGGGTTACACCCATTTGTGGTGCAGGAATTGGCGTCATCGCACACAATGGGCGTAAACACACATCCGCTTGCTGGATTACACGAATCAGCGGTGCATTGATTGTTGTCGGAACAGGAAATCGGCGTTGCGGAACAGGTACCGTCGGCATTGGCCACGTCGGTAGTACAAGCGTTGCCGTCATTACAAGTCACTTCGCAAACAAAGGGAATCGTCGCAGCACATTCGGCATCATCCCAGCGATAAGACCCATTGAAACAAAGCCAATTGGTGCGTACGCAGTCCTGGTTGCCGTTAAAATTATTGGGTTCACCGGAGCAAAAATCGGTGAAGCTGTTCGGTTGACCGCTTGCCCAAACGAAAGTTCCTTCCGTCTGTAAGTCGTTGTATCCAATCCAATATGAACCTTTGCTGCCGTTTCCGGTTTGAACATCGATAAAGTCGTTTTCCTGGGCGTTGTTGATGGTGACCAAGTGCCCTCCCAATCCGACGCAATTCGTTTGCGCGGTGCTCCAGTTGGCGTTTGGGCACAAATAATAGTAACTGGCACCGTTGGCCGCGGTTTGGGTTCCTTTGTTGGAACAAACCCCACCCGCACCGCAGGTGTCCGTGGTGCACAGGTTGCCATCGTTACAGTTTTTGGGTTGACCGGTGCAGTTTTGATTTGTGCAACTGTCGGCAACGGTGCAGGGATCGAGATCATCGCAAACGGCACCGTTGGGTTTGCCGGCACAAGAAGCTTCGCAGGTATCTACGCAGTTGTTGGCATTGGCATCAATGGAAACATCCAGTTTGCTGCCCAATACGGCACTGATGGCCACCTGAACGTCAACAACGGTAACCTCCAAGTCGCAGTTCAAGTCGGGGCGGCTGATGTCTCCGCCAAAAATGCACCCAGGCGGAGCCCCCTGCTGGCCCCCCAGATCGTAAAGCGCGCTCAAAATGGCGCATTGCACGTCGACAACAGTAGCACTGCCGTCCCCAGTAATATCACCGGCCGGCGACAGGCATTGCGCGCGTAAGTCCAAAGTCAAGAAAATACCAATACAACAAACAACCCCAAACAAGAATCGTTTTGCATGTTCCAAATCGGTCATTTAACAACTCCGTAAGTCCATTTGCAGAATTCCAAACGATACACGCAGAGCCCAACAGGAGCGACGACATGGTGCATTGGGCAAAACTTAATCAGGAAAACGACGGGTTTGCAATGATTTGGGGCGTTGGGTCTGGCGAACACGGTACAGCCGTTCGGTAAAACCACCGTGGCGCTCAAAAGAAGACGCGAGAGACAGGATCTGGCGGTCCAGCAAGGTAGTGGCCACACCGATAAGGATAAGAGCAGCGTTGGCAGCCGGGGCGGTGTAGGGGGGTGAGCTTGGATCGATGGACTGAATGGACGGTATGGACTCTGACGAACGTTGGGAGCAAGGTCCATCCAGTCCATTCAGTCCACCCACTCCACCCACTCCATCCACTCCATCCACTCCATCCACTCCATCCACTCCACCCACTTCACCTACTTCACCCACTTCACCCACTCCACCTACTCCACCCCCGCAGTCCCGCACCCATTGTGCCACCTCCGTGACCGTTTTACATCGGCGCGCCACCAGCGCTCGGCGGCGTGTATCGTTCGGTGTCCATTGTGGTAGCCCGCGCTGTCTCAGAAAGTCTTCATAATCGAGCCGTAACACTTCCAGGCTGGCTTTAGCCACGTTCGTCAGCTTCAACTCAGTCTTCTTGGATGTGCCGCTTGCCACGCTCCCTTCCGCGATGTTCTGCACCCCTGATCTGGCTGCTTGCACCATTTGGTCCCGGGTCCGGCTTTTGCGGTCGATTTACCGCTCACAAAATCTCACGATCACGTCAAACACCAGTTGTGCAACCTGAAAACTCACTAACTTTCGGTACCCTCCATGCCGGTGCAGCAAGGGCTCCACAATTTGGTTCTCCGGCCGGTTATCATTTCTCCTGTGACCCATCGTGGGTATTCTCCAATTGGCATCGGGATCCATCCGCCCCGTCGTTTCCATTTTAGGCTAGCAAAAATGATGCCAACATTCTCCTCCTGTTCCACTCCGAAAACAGTGCCCAGAACGGCCCGGTTGCACACGAAAGCCCGACCCAAACTTTTTTGTCACGGACGCCCTCACAGCGTCCACCAACTCCACAAATAACACCAGTGGTCTCTTGCCGGCACCCGTTTGACTCACACCTTGTGGTTTTCGCAGTTGCGGCTCAACGCGGACAGGGCTTGGAAATCATCTAAAAACACCAGCCACCTAATGACATAGCAGCCCGTGCCTCGGCCGCCAGAAAAAGCCTTTGTCACCGGCTGAAATAACACCGGCTCACCCTTCCACATTGACACTGCCATGCATGAACTTTACAGTGCTTCATAAGGGGCCAATGCAGACGGCACGCTGCTGGCTTTACGGTTATATTACGCAGGTTGTAGTTTTAACCCGTTTTCCCCATGGTTCACACCCCTTGTCGAACCTAACTTCTGCAGCTCTTCCCCGCCGTTCACCCGGCCTGGACCCCAGTTCTCACAAGTTCGGGGGAAAAACGACTTAGGCCATATTGAGGTTTCATGACAACACGTTTTTTGCTCCACCGCTGCCTCGTTGGTTGTTTTGTTCTTTTTGCGCCCGCCTCCATCTTGGCATGGGTACCCGGCGACCTGGATGGGTCCGATGACATCAGCGTCATCGACGTTCAGCTTGCCATCACGTTGGCTTTGGCCGAAATATCCGAATCCGCCTTGCCGGTACAGTTGGACGCTAATCAGGACGGGGTTTTGGACACCCTTGCCAACATTGGGGATTGTGGTCTTGGTACCGTTTACGATGGGTTGGGTAGTTGCACCGCCGATCCCGCCTGTTCGTTACCCGTCAATTGCAACGACAACAATTTTTGCACCAATGATTCCTGCGCACCTGGAGTCGGGTGTAAACACACCCAAAACACGTCGGCGTGCGACGATGCCAACCCTTGTACCCAGGGGGACGTTTGTTTAGGAGGTAAATGCAAATCCGGCACCCCTACGAATTGCGATGACGGAAACCCATGCACCGCTGATTCTTGCGGGGTTACCATGGGATGTGTTTCCACCTTTGACCCAACCGCCTGCCCCGGTACCCCCCCTCCGGCCGGTACCCTTGGTCCAGACGGGTGGCCCATTTCCAATGTATACTCTTGGGACGGCAGTTGGACCCCACCGGCCTCCACTTTCCCCCTATCCGGCTTGTTCGACAACGAGTATTACGACGGCCACACCACCTGGAACGGAACCGTATCCCCCATCCTTCCCCCCGGAGTTTGGGACTGGAACGACGCCAACGACGATTTGGCGAACTGGAAAAATTTTGCATCGACCATCGGCGTTTTTAAAAAACTCATGGATAGCCAAAATCAACATTTTGGCTGGATGTTGCTGGGCAACAATCCACAAGCGATTCCCTTTGCCGGACCTGCCGCTTATTTCGAAGGAACCCCCGGCACGGACATTCTTCATTTGGGACCGTCGGGCAACATCAACAGTTTTGTCACCGGCAACTTGGGCAACGGGCCGGATATCCTAGTATTTGACAAAAGTTGGTCACTTGATTACCGAACCGGCTCAACCTTAACTGGGTCCACATATGACAACGACCTGGTTATCGGCGGTTGCCAAGTCGCCCCATCCAACAATTATACCTTTGAGAAAACAACCATCCATACCGGACCTGGCCGCGACTGGATTTTTGCGCGTAATATCAATGGCGCCGCAGTCGACGCGGGCAATGGCGACAACGGAAAAACCGCGGCGTTGGATCCAAAAGACGGAAACGACCTGATCATGCTGTCCGGAAACGTCCGCGACGTACGTGTGTTTGGTGGCTGGGGCAGCGACACAGTCGTTTGGTACATGGATGACGGCAACGTGCCCAGTATCGCGTTTGCCGGGCCCAACTTCTTCGGCGGCGGCGGCTCCGGCGACGCGTTGTGGTCGGATCCAGGCAAAGACCGCCTGGTATTGGTGATTCCCCCCGGAACCAAATTTGTCGACAAAACACCAACCCCACCGGGATCTCTCCTGTTTCGAATCTGGAGCGAAGATGGAGACGAAATCTGGTGGGACGAACCCGTCTATAACGATCCCTATGCCCGCTACTGCATCACTTGCGGCAAGGGACCCGCTGGGCAAAAAACCATGAATCTCGAATACTTATCGGCTGACAGCAGCTTTTTTACCGGCTGGTTCTGGGTGACCGCCTTTGAAGAACTTCAAATCGGAGTCGGACCCGGTGCCGTGGTATACACCATCAACCAAACCCTTGGAACCGTAACGGCCAATCCCAGCGCAATCCCTTACGTTCCCCCAGACTGGCCCTGGGAATGGTGCCAATAGCCGGGCGTGTAGTTACGATCCGAGCGCAGAATTCGCTGACCCTCTCAGTGGCTTCGCTGCGATTCGTTGCGACAGATCCAGGACGGCTTATGTAACCAAGACTCCACCCTACGTTGTACAAGGCTATTGACAAATCGGGTTGTAATCCGCAAGCTCGTTTTCGGTATGGTGGAACGAATGTGCATATACGTGAGGGTAGACATGTTGTTACAGAAAAAAAGTGTTCGTGGGTTACTTTGGGTATGGTTGGGTTTGGTTTTCGGATTATCGGCACCCACAACTGCGTTGGCAGCGACGGCATACGACTTTGAGTCCGACGTAGCCATCGGATGGTTTGAGTTGTTTTACGACACCGTCAAAGCCCAGGGCATGGCACCCCCTGTTGCAGCCCGAGCATACGGGATTGCCGGCGTGACGTTGTATCAGGCCGTTGTGCCGGGCATGCCGGAGCACGCAACTTTGTCTGGGCAGGTTAATCAGTTGGGCGCCACCCCGAAGGGAATACCAGGTTATGCCTATCATTGGCCGGCTGTGGCCAATAAAGCACTGGCGGTCGTGGGAGCTACACTGTTTGCCGCAGCGCCGGCGGCCAATCTTGCGGCACTCAACACCTACTACAAACAAAATTCGTGGGCTTATCGGTTGCAGTTACCGTATTCGAATTTTCAACGTTCGGAAAAACTGGGACTGGACATCGCCAACGCGGTGTTGGCGTGGGCAGCTACCGATGGGGCCTCCCAAGCAATGACAAATTGTGTATATACGCCGCCGCAGACCCCCGAAGCATGGAAACCGACTCCTCCGGCTTTTGCACCCAATCCGGCACTTCCGTGTTGGGGATCGGTGCGTCCATTTGTGTTAACCACACCTGATCAATGTGCTCCGAACCAGCCGATTCCTTACTCGGAGGATCCGGCGTCCGAATTTTATGCGGACGCGTGGGAGGTGTATGAGACCGGAACGACTTTGTCGAACGACGAAGCTACGATTGCTCTCTATTGGGCCGACGGGCCTAAAGATACCGGGACGCCCCCTGGACATTGGGTTGCCGTGACCAGTCAGCTTCTGGGAGACATGGATCTTTCGCTTGGGGATGCGGCCGAAGCGTATGCGCGGGTCGGAATGGCGGTGGCCGATGCCTTTATTGCGTGTTGGCACACCAAATACAAATACAACCTGCTCCGCCCCGTGACCTATATCCAAAAAGTGATCGATCCGTCCTGGATGCCTTATATTACCACCCCTGCGTTTCCGGAATACACGTCTGGACATTCGACCCAATCAGGAGCCGCTTGTGTTGTGTTGACTCAGTTCTTTGGGAACATGCCGTTTACCGATTTTACTCACCAAGCGCACGGCCAACTGCCAACGTTGGCACCGCGGTCATTTAACAATTTCATCGAAGCCGCAGCGGAAGCGGCGATGTCGCGCCTTTATGGCGGCATTCATTATTCCACGGGAAACATGAAGGGGTTGACTCAAGGAGAATGTATCGGATTCGCGATTGAAAATAAGATAACGTTTGTTAAATAAACATGCCTTTCGAAGATGCCTACTACTACTCCACGGTAACACTCTTGGCCAGATTGCGGGGCTGGTCAACATCCGTTCCTTTAAAATCAGCAATACAATACGCAATCAACTGCATCGGTACGGTCGTAATCAGCGGCAGCAGCGCTTCGTGAACACGCGGCACAGAAATCACAAAATCGGCATGGTCAGCGATTTCGTTGTCACCTTCCGATGCGATGGCGATTGTTTTCCCCCCCCGCGCCCGGATTTCCTGCAGATTGTTAAATGACTTTTCGTAGTGGGCGTCGCATGGAATCACCACGACGGTCGGCACCGTTTCGTCAATAAGTGCAATCGGACCGTGTTTGATTTCGCCCGAAGCGTACCCTTCCGCATGGATATAACTGATCTCTTTTAACTTAAGCGCACCTTCCAGCGCGATGGGATACTGGGGCCCACGGCCCAGATACAACATGCTACGACAGTTGCCGAAATGTCGGGCAAGTTCCACGTACGGGGTGTTATCACGTAATACGTCTTCGATAATACCGGGAATTTTGACAAGGCCGCTCAATAATTCGCGCGAGACGTTTTCTGAAACGACCCCACGAAGTTGACCCAGGCGAATAGCCAACAACAACAAGGACGCCAATTGAGTAGAAAAGGCTTTGGTGGAAGCCACCCCCACTTCGGGGCCGGCATGAGTATAGATCACGTCGTCACTTTCGCGGGCAATGGATGAACCCAAAACATTGCAGATGCTGAGCACTCGGGAGCCACGTGAACGGGCCAGGCGTAATGCTGCAAGTGTATCGGCGGTTTCGCCGGACTGGCTGATGGCGATGACCAAGGTACCCGGGCCTAAAATCGGGTCACGGTATCGGTATTCGCTGCCTAAATCGACTTCAACCGGAATGCGGGCGAGTGCTTCGATGAAGTATTCCCCTACCAGGCCAGCATGCCAGGATGTGCCACACGCAACGACTACAATTCGCTGTAATTGTTGGGCTTCCTCGGCGCTTAAGTGAACTTCGTTGAGTTCGACCGTATTTCGTTCTTCGGAAATCCGTCCTCCAATCGTGTCGGCCAACGCGCGGGGCTGCTCGTGGATTTCCTTGAGCATAAAATGTTTATAGCCACCTTTTTCGGCCATGGCCGGGGTCCACTCAACCCGGGTGGGTTTTACTGGAAGGGTGTCCCCGGTATCGATACGTTGAATCACAACATCGTTGACACCCAACGTGGCCATTTCGCCTTCGCCGAGAAACACAAATTGCCGCGTGTGGTTCAGCACGGCTGGGATATCGCTTGCGACGAAATTTTCACCTTGACCCATTCCAATGACCAGCGGTGAGGCCGTTTTCGCCGCAACGATTTGGTCGGGTTGAGATCGATCCAGCACCACAACGGCGTAACTGCCGCGCACACGCAACAATGCGCTGCGAACCGCTTCGGAAAAGGTTTTGGACCCAGAGGCTCGTTCGGACTGAATCAAATGGCTCAGAATCTCGGTATCCGTTTCGCTGCGAAAGGTATGTCCAAGGGCAATCAGTTCTTTTTTTAGCGCCAAGTGGTTTTCGATGATGCCGTTGTGCACCAACACGATGTCGCCAGCCTGATGTGGATGGGCGTTGTTTTCCGTGGGACGACCGTGGGTTGCCCAACGGGTATGACCGATACCGATGTGACCAGGCAGCGGTTCATTGGCCAACTGTTGGGAAAGCCGCTCCAATTTGCCTGCGGTTCTGCGCACTTGCAAATCGCCGTCGGGGTTGATGACGGCAACGCCGGCTGAATCATAACCGCGGTATTCGAGGCGCCTCAACCCCTCCAGCAAAATTGGAGTGCAACCCTGCGGTCCGACATAACCAATGATTCCACACATAAGACTCACCTGCTCACGTCCCAAAAAAACGAAACACACACAACAACAGATGTCCTTACCGTTTTCCAAAAAAACGCCGCGGACAAACAACAATAAAGGTTCTGCGGACCTCCGTAAAGACCGGCATGATATGGGGTAATAGAGCTGGATTGCCGACATTGCCAACAAACGCCTGCAGCGACCGATCCGGCCGTCCGGTCGGGCTACTATCCCTTTTTTCGCGCAACCCAACCTTCGATATTTTTTTGCGGAGTTCGGCTGATGGCAAGAGCCCCTGCGGGAACGTCCTGGGTGACAGTGGTACCGGCACCCACGTAGGCGCCTTTGCCGACGTGCACGGGGGCTACAAGTTGGGTGTCGCTGCCAATAAATACGTGAGATTCAATGGTCGTTTGGTATTTGTGTTTGCCGTCGTAATTGCAGGTAATGGTCCCGGCGCCGATATTGGTTTCTTGGCCGATGTCGCAGTCACCTAAATAAGCAAGATGATTCGCTTTGGCACCAGTGTGTAACTTCGCCTTTTTTGTTTCCACAAAGTTACCAATTTTGGTTCGTTCTCCAAGCGTCGTGCCGGGGCGGAGATGGGCGAACGGGCCGATTTCCGCCGCGGGTCCGACGTGGGTCTCGGTGATGATCGAATACGGTTTGACGTGAACGGAACCTTCGATCTGCGAGTTCGTGATGACACATCCTTGGTCAATTTTGCAATTGTTTCCAATCGTTGTCCGCCCAGCAAGCCGTACATTTGGACCCAATTCCGTATCTGTTCCCAACGAGACGTTCGTTTCAATAAAAATGGACGCGGGATTGTGCATCGTCACTCCCGAACGCATCCAGTGGTCGTTGATCCGCGCTCGCATAGCATCCTCGACACGCGCCAGTTCACTGCGATCATTGATTCCCCACGTGTTGAGTCCCTCGGGTACCATCACAGTGACTGGGGGACGATCTAATCGGGCCGCTTCATCCACGATCGCGGTAAGATAAAGCTCGCCCTGAGCGTTGTTGGTGCCAGTGCGGCGTAGGGTATCCAAGGTGTGCGTGCTGTCAGCCAGGTAGATGCCCACATTGACTTCGTGAATAAGCCGTTGCTCTTCGGTTGCATCTTTGTCTTCGACAATCCGTATCACAGCTCCGTCATGGCCTCTGACGATACGCCCATAAGTACGGGGGTGGTTCAACCGACAAGTGACGAGACCCACGAGCGCTTGAGCTTGTTGCGTGGCTGCAGCGAGGGTGGTCAGAGTAGATGTCTCGATACCAGGCACATCACCGTTGAGAATAAGGACATAACCGGCATTGTGGATATACGGCGACGCGGCGACAACCGCGTCACCGGTGCCGCGTGGGTCTGCCTGGACGGCGAAGTCGACTCGGTCTGGAGGCAGCAGCGCCGAAAGTGCCGCTTTGACCTCGTCCCGTTGGTGGCCGACCACGACAACGATGCGACGGACTCCCGCCTCCAGAGCAGCCAGAGCGGGATAAACACTCAGGGGCAAACCAAGAATGGGATGAAGCGGTTTGGCAACAGCACTTTTCATTCGTGTTCCCGCGCCCGCGGCCAACACAATAGCGATTGTATCTTGCAACATGGTTTCACCCTTGGAGTTTTGAAAAACAACGTTGGGATGCGGCATATTTTTCGACGGTTCTCGCTCGTACTTCCCAAAAGCTGATGGGCGAGAACGCTGTGGTGTACCGCGAGCGCATGGTATTCTTGTAACAGCGGAGGCGTCAACGGCCGGAGAACAATGCTGTGAGTGAATCATTTTGGGAAACAAAAGAAGAAGCTGAGCTTTGGGCCTGGATGGTCCAAACCAAAATCCGGTCGCCACAGCACGCCAAACATCATCTGGATGCGTTGGTTCGGTTGTCGTTATCCGAAACACTGCGGCTCCAGGTTGAGTCATTGATGAACCATTTTTGGGATCCGGATCGATTGCTGCCGCCGTTGGTCAGGTTTTTGGATGGCTGTCGGCAAGTTGGTATAGACTTGGAGTCGCTGGCGTTAAATGAGCTTGCGCCAGTGTTAACTCACAGCCCAGTTCTAGCCAGAACGTTGTTACGACAGCCGGAGTTGGCGATTTCGCTGGTTCGGGACAAATATCTTGAGCGCCCCAAGAAACGCACGATGTGGATGGTCGAAGCACAGGCTCGTCTGGCGAACGTGGGGGACCCGGATGTGTTTGACAAGGAGTTGCGCCGATTTCGTAACAAAGAAATGTTACGCATTGCTGCCAGAGAATTGAGAGGCGAAGATGTTCGGGAAACCGCCTTGGAACTGTCGTTTCTTGCGGAAATCTGCCTGGAAGTAACCGTTCAGTTTTGGCGACGGCAGTTGACGCTGTCGTTGGGCGCCCCGCGCCTTGCCGCGTTTCCGGATCGTGAGTGCCGGTTTGTGGTGATGGGAATGGGTAAGTTAGGGGGACGTGAACTGAATTATTCTTCGGACATCGACCTGATCTATTTTTACGAGGCCGACGATGAAGCGGAGCCCATGGACTCCGATAGGTCAGACACCGTGGACCTCCACCGTTGGTTTTCGCGATTAAGTGAGTTGGTATCGAAGTCGATATCTAGGGTCACCGAGGATGGATTTTGTTTTCGGGTGGATTTGGGCCTACGTCCGGAAGGTAAGTTTGGGCCAATCTGCAACTCGGTCGCGGCTGCAGAGACCTACTACGAATCGTGGGGTCATCCGTGGGAACGTGTGGCCTGGGTCCGGGCTCGGCCGGTCGCGGGAGATTTGGACCTAGGAGTGGAGCTCATCGGTTCATTAAGTCCATTTATTTGGCGAAAAACATTGGATAATAAGGCGATCGACGATATTCGCCGGATCAAAACACAAATCAATGATCGAGCGCGCCGGCGCCACGCGGAGGGAACGATCCCGAAAGCTTGGGATGTTAAATTAGGAGAAGGGGGAATCCGTGAAATCGAGTTTTTTGCCAACGCGTTTCAGCTTATTTACGGTGGAAAAATGCCGGTTTTGCGGGAGCCATCCACGGTAAAAGCATTGGAAAAACTCGTATATGCTGGACTGGTACCCGCCAAAACAGGAGAAGTGCTGCGAGACGCGTATCTTTTGTTTCGACGGGTGGAGCACCGTATCCAGATCGCCGAGGAACGCCAGACACACAGCTTGCCCACAACACCCGCCGCTATCGATGCCTTGGCAAGGTCGTTGGGGGTGACTGGAACCGAAAACGATACAGCAGCAGGGTTGACGCGGATGCTGGATACACCACGGCGAGCTGTGGCGACCACATTTGAGCAACTACTGATTGTGGAAAATGGACCAGATAATGCGCAGCAAGACGTAGATAGTGACAACAACTATTTAGTTAGCGTCGTCTTGTCGACGGAACACGACGACCGTCAGCGGACCGATGCAATGGTGGCGTTGGGCTACGGCGAGCCACTCGATGATCGGAGCAATTATGAACCTTTGGAGGTAATCAAATCGTTGCAACGCCGACCCACAACGCCGTTTCACCCACGGCATGCGTCGCGATTTGAGCCGCTTTGCCGAGATTGGGTGCGGGAAGCTGGGCTGTGTCCACAGCCGGTGGTAGCACTCAGACACCTTCGCAACTTTGTTTGGAATTTGCGCGAGAACACGGCCATTTACGACATTTTACAACGGGTCGAACCCGCACGCCGGCTGCTCTTAACGCTGTTTGCATCAAGCGCTTTTTTGGCGCGCGCGGTAGCTCGACGCCCATACCTCGTGGACTCGTTGGTTTTCCAAGGACGTGGTCAACGCACGAAGACCAAAACCGTCCTGGAGACGGAATTGGCCGCTGTTCTGATGTTGTCGGATGATCTGGAGTCCAAACTGAATTTGTGTCGAAGGGTTCAAACGGAAGAAATGGTGCGGATCGCTCTTTTGGATCTGGCGGGAGACCTTTCGATTACGGAAGTTGGTGAACAACTATCGGATTTGGCAGACGTGTTGGTTGCCGCAGTGCTCGAATGTGCAACCGCTGAGTTGAGAAACCGGGGGCGACTGGTCGGCGCACCACTTGCTGTGTTTGCGTTGGGACGTTGGGGAACACGGGAAATGGGTTTTGGGTCCGATTTGGATGTGTTGTTTTTGTATTCGGATACCGCTGAAGACGACGGCTCGGTTGAGCGCCAGCAAATTATGGCGCGACTAGCACAAACGTTTATTACGCATATGACTTGCATGTTGGCAGAGGGCACCTTGTACAGTGTAGACACGCGGCTACGTCCCGATGGAGGTCATGGTGCACTCGTTTCGTCTGTGCCGGCGTTTTTGCGGTACCACCGCGATTCCAATCGGTCGGATTGGTGGGAAAAACAAGCACTGTTGAAGGCGCGGTTTGTTGCCGGTGACAAAACCTGCATCACAAGTCTGGAATCGACCGTTACGTCCGTGGTATTTCAGGCGGTACCGCCGGCGGACTTGGCGGTACAGATGCACCGGCTTCGTCGGCGTCTGTTGGACGAGGTTGCGCATGAAAATGCGAAGGTCTACAACCTAAAATTTGGGCGCGGGGGGCTTGTGGAGATTGAGTTTATTGTACAACTGTACCAACTTCAGTTGGGGTATTCCCACCCGGAGCTGCGGCATGGCACCATGCTTCAACTGTTGTGGTGGCTGGGTTCCAAATCTTGTTTGGCTCCCATGGACTGTCAGGTGTTGACGGACGCATGGCGGTTTTACCGGCGGTTGGAAAATCGGATTCGCCTTCAGCGGGACAGGTCGGCGGACGAATTTTTTATATCCACCCCAGAGGTAGACCAACTGGCGCGGCAGATGGGATATGGACAGGTGCCCGGGAGAACCGCGGCCGAGCAGCTTGTCGTCCACTATAATCGCCACGCGGACGCGGTGCATGCCCTTTACAGTGCTCACTTTATAGAGAGATGTGATGAATCCAAAAGCTGACTTTATCTGGATGGACGGAAAAATGGTGCCTTGGGACAAAGCCACCGTTCATGTGATGACCCACACGTTGCATTATGGACTGGGGGCGTTTGAGGGCATCCGTGCGTACAAACTTACCGACGGGCGATCCGGGGTTTTCCGGTTGCGGGAACATATCGACCGCCTGTTTATGTCCTGTAAGTTTGTGGGAATTACGGTTCCTTACACTCCAGAAGAGATAGAAACGGCGTGCCTGGAAACACTGGCGGTCAATAGACTGGAAGATGGTTATGTTCGACCTCTGGTTTATATCGGCGACGGCGCAATGGGATTGTTTGCGATTGATAATCCAATTCATGTCATTGTTGCAACGTGGAAATGGGGTGCATATCTGGGAGATGAAGGACTGATCAACGGAATTCGGGTAAAAACAAGTTCATTCGTACGCAATCACCCAAACTCAATGCTGGCAAAGGGAAAAATTTGCGGACACTATGTGAACAGCGTTTTGGCGAAACGAGAAGCAATGCGTGATGGATATAAAGAAGCAATTCTCCTGGATACCGACGGTTATGTAAGCGAAGCCAGTGGGGAAAATATCTTTCTCGTGACCAAGAACGTCTTGCAAACACCGGAAATGGCAGCGCCAATTCTCGCCGGAGTCACGCGGGACTCCGTGTTGACTTTGGCAAAAGAAATGGGATTGGCCGTAGTCGAGCAACGATTTCCGAGAGATTTGATGTATATGGCCGACGAAATCTTTTTGACGGGAACTGCGGCTGAAGTGACGCCGGTAAGTGAAGTAGACGGCCGAAAAGTTGGCCTAGGCCGCCGTGGGCCCGTATGCGAGGCGATACAAACCCGTTATTTTGCGGCAGTGCGCGGTGAAGACGCCAATCACCGCGATTGGGTCACGGTTTATGAACCGGAGAGGCTGTGAAAAAATAGCTACGTGCCCCAAGTCCGGCCACTCTTGGCCCCATTGCCTCCGCAAAAGGTTTCGCAATATGCCCGATATTCCTCAACTTTTTCAAAACCAATGGGGCGCAAAATCGGCTGACTTGGGTCACGTCCATGTTTTTGCCCAGCCTCAGAGCGATGAAGTCCCCCGTACACCATGGTTATTTCAACCAGGTGCTGTCACTGTTGCCAACCTGACCAATCTTCATACAAAAATTGATCAATTTTTTGTCCGCGTTCTCGACAAGTACCCCGATGAAATGTCCTGTCGCCGTCAATGCAGTGGTTGTTGCCATCAGTCATTGTCGTTAACCGGTGTGGAAATGGCGCGGGTCGTTTCTGCGGTGGACCGACTGGATAACGACACACGGATGCGGTTACGGAATAGGTTAACACAAAAGTTGACCCCGGATGTCTGCCCGTTATTGGAAGACGACCTGTGCATCATTTACGACGACCGACCCACGATTTGCCGATCCCACGGGGTGCCGATCCACGTGACCGACAACACAGGTCGTGTGGTAAGAGATGTGTGTCCGCTGAATTTTTCCGGTGGCGGCAATCTTAACAACATCCCGGGAGACTTTGTGCTCGACATCGATCGGATCAATCAGATCCTGGGAGTCATTCAGCACCTTGCAGCCCAATCCGGCGAAGTTCCAACCGCACGGTTGGCGATGCGGGATGTGTTGGCGGCGCGACTAACGACGGTTGAGTAATGTAGGCCAACTCAGCACCCGGCACGTGGCTTACGATTCAAATGCCTCAACAATGGTAACAATGTGGCCGGCAATGGCTTCTTGTAGTGCTCCCGGGTCTGCACCCATCGTCGGGTTTTCTTCGGCATAGGGCGGAACATGGATAAATCCACAACTCGAGATATCTGGAAACTCACTTAACGCGTGGAAAAAAACAAAGTTACAGAGATAAGCACCGGCATCAAACGACGGAATACTGGAAATGGGTGGTTGGCGCATCGGCGTTTTTTCCGCCGCGGATGGGGCGTAGATAAGGCTTTCAAGCGGTAACTTTGTAAACAACGCCACCGGCTTTTCGCCATCAATCCGATAGAGGCCATGGTTTTGAGGATATTTTCCGGCATTGTCTGGCAACGGTGCAGCAACATTTTTGGCCATGACCTCGATCCTGATTTCGGCAGACGAGGCTACCCCAAGCAACACCAGAATGTCAGGCTGGTAAGAAAACACTGCGGCACGAAGTTTTGGAACGGCATCAGTCCAAGAAACCGGCAGAACCTCACCATGTGTCGTAAACGGATGGTGTTTCAACATAATCGGTAACCCGACTGCCAGGTCGCCCGACGGGTTCTTTGTCCAACGTCCGAAAGGCTCAAATCCCGTTACAAGTACCGTAGTCACGGATAGATCCTTAGGATGCAGCTCGTGGGAGGTCCCAGACGATGTTCACCGAAATCGGTCCCAAGTCCCGCAAAGCGTATTGGGGGATGTGAGTTAGCAGCCTCCCAAACACGCCCGCGAGAGCAAAACCAACCAGAATTGACGAGAGGATCGGCCCTCGCCGCCGAAAGATGGTAAGATATGCGGGTTAGTTTGTACGCGGCGCAAGGGTGCGCAAATACGCAACCAAATCTTTCATGGCGTTGTCCGGCATTGGCATCGCAGGCATTGCCATACCTCGCCCCTGTCGGACAGTGAGCCGAATCTGGTTGTCTGTAAACCGTGTTTGCCATAGCGGATCGGCAAAATTGCCTTGGCCTAACTGCCCGTTCCCTTGACCACCAGCACCGTGGCAGGATGCGCACTGCGACTGATAAATCTCTTGACCACGCTGAACGTCGCCGCCGATAGCAGTAAACACGAGTGGTTGGGCTCCATATTGAACCCCTCCGCACGCATCGGCAGGGTAACAACGTGATACCGTTACCAATTCTTCGTCGGAACACGCGAACATCGGCAACATGACTGCGATGAACAGCGCACAGAACTTCGCGTTGGTCCGGTCAAAAATACGTTGCGGTAATTTTAAGCGGAACGACATGCGATGCGCCGATCGACTGGTTTAAAGGGGTTCAAGCGAGAAACTTATCTTATTACGATTAGCCGTTAAGCGACCAGAAATCAAACCTAATGGCTCATTTTGTTGTGGTCTGCGGTGCGACCGACGTGGCAGCGGAGTCCTTTTCCTTCGCGGCAGCAGCTCGGCGTTTGAAGTAGTCGTCGAGGTAGACAATAATGGGACTTGCAACAAAGATCGACGAATAGGTACCGACGGTAATACCCACAAACAACGCCAGCGCAAAATCCTGAATCAATCCGCCACCCAACAGCAAGATTGAAATGACCACCAGCAAAGTCGTACCCGAGGTCAGCAACGTTCGAGACAATGTTTCGTTGACGCTCATGTTGATGACATCAACAAGGGATTTGCTTCGAAATTTTGTGATGTTTTCCCGAATTCGGTCGTACACAACAATGGTGTCATTCAAACTGTACCCAATCACGGTCAACAAAGCGGCGATGATCGGCTGGCTGAATTGCACCTGAAACAGTGAAAACACACCAATTGTGATGATCGTGTCATGGATCAGGGCCAAGACAGCTCCGGGGCTATATTTGAAGTCAAACCGCAACGCGATGTAGGCCAAAATACCAATCAACGCATACAACATCGCGATGAGGCCGGTATTTAACAAATCTTCCCCCACGGTTGCGCTGACCGACGTGGACGATTCCACGGACAAAAACGAATCGCCGAATTTCTCCGACATCGCTTTTTCCACTTCAAGTTTTAGTTCCTCGACGGTAGCGGTAAATTCTTTGTCCTGGGCCTGAGCCAGCTTTGCCTCTTTTTCAGCTAAGAACTCTTCTTTGGATTTATCGAAGGGAGACGGTCCTCCGTCGGTCGTAATCTCTGCCTCCGCCAGGTTAATGGTTTTGTAATATTCCATGTCTAGGCGTCGGCCTTCCTCGCTTTCAACAACCACGTCGGAATAGCCCAAAGAAGTAAACAACTCACGGATTTTTGTGGTACGATCGGTAACATTGGCCCGATCGGCAAAGCTGATGAAGTATTTATCTTCACCCTCTTCTACCGCCTCGACTCTCACGCCCTCGCCAAGGCCTTGTTTAAGGGCTTCCGCATTGGCGGTTCGTTTTTCCGGCGAAATCAGCGATACTACCTGCGTATAGATGACAAACCGCTTTAAGTCCGAAGAGTCGGCGCCAGTATCAAAATCCTGGACATCGACTTGAATGTCGGTGGCACCTGTGGTTTTCGCCACAAACTCTTGGATGGCTTTTTGAATTTCGCCTCGATCTACAACTGCGTCTGCCTTGTAGGCCAGTATCAGCTTGGTTCCGCCCCGGAAATCGATGCCGAGATTGAGACCCATTACCGCAAGCGACACGATGGAAACAAAGATCATCACAAGGGATATGGCGAAGAACGTTTTCTTCTTACCCATAAAGTCATAATGGGTATCTGATTTGATGATTTCGAGCATGGTGGGAATCCTGTGACCTAGAGGCCGATTACACGAAATTGGGTCAATTACGACGTAGTAGTGTCCAAAGAAACGACGAATATTAGATGCTGATGGTCTTGGCCCGTTGTTTTTCGAGCAGCCACTCAAAGATCACCCGGGTTACAAAATATGCGGTAAACACCGAACACACGATGCCGGTCAACAAAACCACCGCGAATCCGTAGATGGGTCCGGTTGAGTAATTCATCAGGATGACACCGGTCAGAGCGGTGGTAATATTCGCGTCAAAAATGGTCGAAAATGCGCGGTCGTAGCCAGCTTCGATACAGGCCCTTGCAGGACGGCCGGACCGTATCTCCTCCCGGATGCGTTCATAAATCAATACGTTTGCGTCAACAGCCATACCGATGGTCAATACCAGACCAGCCAATCCTGGTAGGGTCAACGCGGCGTTGAAGTTAACCAATACGGCGACAATGAACAACACATTGAGGGCAAGGGCAATGATCGAAATCATCCCGGCTCGTTTGTAATAAACAATCATAAAAAGAACGACCAGCAATGCACCCACGCCTAACGACAGTTTACCGCTCGCGATTGCATCCGCCCCGAGGGTGGGACCCACCTCGTGGTCATGAACTTTGTGTACTGGAGCTTTGTAGGCTCCGTGATTCAGAACAGTGACAAGCGCTCGGGCATCCGTGAGAATTTCGTTCGGGGATCGGTTGCCGCCCATTGTGATTCTGGCGCGGCCGCCACGAATAGGTTCTCGGATCGTCGGCGCGCTGTTGACGTCGTCGTCCAACATAATTGCCATGTTTTTTCCGGTGTGTTGGGTTGTTACGTCGGCGAAAATATCGGCTCCCTCTCCATTCATTTCCAGACTTACAAACCAACCTTCTTGTGGATCATTCAGCACCTGAGCGCGGGTAAGATAATCACCGGAAAGTTCAATTTTAGAAAACATGTACAGGGTTTTCCAGAAACTTTCCTGCACAACGTCTCCCGTTCGATTTTCAACGTATTCGTAACCGATGGTGTGATCCTGGGGAACGGTCAGGGTTTTTACGAACGATACCAATTCGGCTTTGCTTCTGGCAGTAATGGTTTTTCCGCCATAGGTCGAATCATCGGCAATTTGCAAAGTCTGCGCCTTAGTCGGATTTGCTGCCTTGTAGGAATCGAGCTGTGCTTGAATTGTCGAAAAGAAGTTGGCGCTGGGATCGAGGATCCGGAACGTCAACTGCGCCGTTTGGCCGATACGCGCTCGAACGATGTCCATTTGTTTTTTGTCGACACCGGGCAATTGCACAGAGATGTCAAATTCGCCGACACGGCGTACTTCTGGTTCGACAAGTCCGAATGCTTCCACACGCTTACGGATAATTCCCAATGTTTCGTTTACGATATTGGTACTTAATTCGGCGACCGCAGTTTCTGGAAGGGTCACCCGCAACGTGTTTCCATCGGATCCGGCTATCACGTATTGGTTCGAATAGAGGTCCAGAAATTCCTGGTCGAGAAGTTCCTGTTGTTCCGGGATATTGAACGTAATCGCGACCGTGCGGTAGTCATCTACAACCGCAGAGAATTCTTTCTCGTAGACCTTCCGCTCATCTCGAGTGAGAGTTTCAACGTCTTTGCCTTCTTTTTCGGCGACTTTTTCAGCAAGACGCGCGACCAACGTTTCCCGAATACGGTTGCTGTTGTCCCGAATGGCCTTCTTGATGTCTACGGTGTAACGCAGTTCCAACCCACCTTGAAGATCCAGCCCGTATTCCAGCTTCGCCGAAAATAGGTTCGTGTACCATTTAGGTAGTTTGTCCGGTCCGACCAACGTCGGCAGAACATAGGCCAGAGCCCACAAAGACAGCAATACCAAACCAAATCGAACCCAGATTCGCTTTTTATCCATTGATGGTTCCTTTGAATCGTCCCTCTTGCACTCCAATCAGCACAAAAAATTGCCGCGCTTAAACCGCGTCGCGAATCGCCTTTTTGTCTTGTTCCGCGCCGCCCTCGGTTGCGGAAGCCTGTCGACCCGCCACCTGAGACTTTAACATTTTTATCTGCGTACCCTTGGCGATTTCCAACAATATGGTGTCTGCCTCGACGTTTTCTACTCGCCCGTATATTCCCGCTGTCGTAATGATGCTGTCTCCACGCTTAAGTGAATCAGTCATCTCCTTATGTTTTTTCTGGCGCTTTTGTTGAGGGCGAATCATGAGAAAATAAAACACGAGAATCATGACCCCAAACAGGATAAACATGTCCCAACCACCACCTCCTCCGCCTGGTTTTGCCATGGGAGCCGCTTCTTGGGAACTTCCTGTAGCGTTGACGTCCGGGGAACCACCACCACTGGCTGGGTTTGACCCACTACCAGCCCCTTGAGACGCGGTGTTGGATGAAGATTGACCAAGACCTGCTTGAGCAAACACGACGTCGAACGACGAGAGTTTCATTTACTGTAAGCCCTATTGTACCGGTAGAATCTCCGGCACAGTTTAAAATCGTCAGAAACGCGACTATTCGTGGCCACAGCCACTTCACGGTGGGAGCCTTTGTATCGCGTTATAATCTCCCACTACGGTTGGAAGAGTTTTCTAAGGAGCGGATTTTGCATTAGAAAGACAATTTGCTCCCTAAAAAAGCGCCACGTTCTATCAGATACCGTTGTCGATGGTCAACCATTTTGGGGAATCATGGCGCGTAATGCCAAATCGCTACCAAATAGAAAGATAAGAACCGTGTTTTCAACACGATTTCCGATTGTTTCCCGCTGCTCGCCTAACCAAGATTTCTTCTACAAATTCCTGAAAACCACCCGAAACAATTGCAGCGCGCGTTCGTTTGAGCAGGTTTACGTAGTAGTGCACATTGTGCAAAGTCGCGAGATGCGAATACAGAATCTCTTTGGCCATATACAGGTGACGTAAGTAGGCACGTGTAAAGTGGCTGCATGTATAACACGAACATTCCCTGCTAACAGGGGCCAAATCCATACGATATTGGGCCTGCTTAATCGTTAGTTCACCGTCGTCGGTAAACAACATACCATTTCGGGCATTTCGAGTCGGCAATACGCAGTCGAACATATCGACTCCATGAGCAACCGCCCAAAGCATGTCTTCGGGCTTCCCCACACCCATCAAGTACCGAGGTCGGTCTCTGGGAAGGTGTTGGGTCACGAATCGAACCATCGCGTACATTTCTTCGGTACTTTCCCCCACACTTAACCCACCGATGGCGAGCCCCTCAAACTCCATCGCACTGAGCGCACGCGCATGTTGGGCACGCAGATCTTCAAACAGCGCACCCTGAACGATACCGAACACCGCCTGGTCAGACCGGGTACGCGAATTGATACAACGTTGTGCCCATCGGGTGGTTCGTTCCATACTTCGTTCAACGTAAGCGCGATCGGCTTTGGCATCCGGACATTCATCAAACACCATCGCGATATCAGATCCGATGGTTTCCTGAATGCCCATGACAGACTCTGCTGTAAACATGTGCGAAGAGCCGTCGATATGAGACCGAAATTGAACTCCCTCCTCCGTTATCTTACGTAAGCTCTCAAGGCTGAAAACCTGATATCCTCCGCTATCTGTAAGAATCGGATGCCCCCATCCCATCATATTGTGCAAGCCACCGTGAAGATGGATTACGTCCGTCGTTGGCCGCAGATAAAGGTGATACGTGTTTCCGAGGCAGATCTGCGCCCCGGCCCGCCGAAGATCGCGTGGAGTCAGTGCTTTTACCGTTCCAGCGGTTCCCACCGGCATAAAAACCGGAGTCAGTACTTCTCCGTGGGTTAGTTTCATAATGCCGGCACGTGGGCCGTTTGGAGTCGACGTCTCCAACACAAACTGTAGTGCCGTCATAGGGTATTGTAGTCTCCGATCAACATGGCGTCTCCATAGGAGTAAAACCGGTAGCCGCGAGCAACAGCGTCGCTGTAGGCATCCAAGACTGAGGATCGACCAGCAAAAACAGATACCAACACAAGCAGGCTCGACCTAGGCAAATGGAAGTTGGTCAACATCGCCGCAATTGCACGAAAACGGTATCCGGGGCGAATCGTCAGTGCGACTTCCCGGTCCCCCGCGCCGATCTGCCCATTTTCGTCGATGAATGACTCCAGGGTGCGTACCGTGGTTGTTCCTACTGCCAGAATTCGTCGACCTCTATGACGAGCGTCGTTAAGATAAGACGCGGTTTCCGAAGATATCGAGGCGAACTCCGGCAGCACCGTGTGATCTCGTAAGTTGGCCGCACGGATCGGCAGAAATGTACCTGGCCCGACGTGCAACGTCACTCGTGCAACCGGAACACCCCTGTTCTTAAGTGAGTCAAGAATACCGTGGGTCAAATGAAGCCCGGCCGTCGGAGCGGCAACCGCACCGGACTGCGACGCAAATATCGTCTGATAACGTTCGTGGTCCGCTGGGGATGACGGCACATTTCGGTCCCGCTGAATGTATGGCGGCAGAGGAACCTGTCCGTATCGGCTCATCAACGACATCGCGCCCCCGACCCGGCGGAAATCAACAACCACGACCCCGTTGTCACATACTTCGTCTATCCGGACCACGTCCCGGTCGCCGAACAACAATTCCTCCCCGGGCCGCAACTTGCCGGAGGCCTTCGACAGGCATCGGAATCTGCTGTTGTCACCACCCGAAAGACTACCGACGGATAATCGGTCCGGTATGACCAACAGTTCAACCTTTCCCCCGGTTTGTCGCCTTCCTACGAGCCGTGCGGGTATTACACGTGTATCGTTAACGACAACGACCTCATCGCCGCGGACAATGTCGGCCAAATCGCACACGTTTTTGTGAAATCTGCTCCCGCTCGCACGATCCAGAACAAGCATGCGGGCATCCTCTCGTTTTGGAGCGGGGTACTGAGCAATAAGGCACTCGGGAAGGTCAAAATCGTAATTTTCCGGCAAAAAGTCGTTTTCGTTTGTATGATCTGGAGTCAAGTCGCTCATGAATTCAAAATGCGGTTACGCACAATGCAATGCGGGCGGACAACGTTGTCAGAGGCTTGCCATATCTCCGGAACGTCTACCCGTATTGACTTTCCCATATTTCGGGCATCCACCTGTCCGCTATCGTCACCCAAACAGCCCTGGTTTTGCGAGAATCTACGCGACACACTTTGTATCGTCAGTGTGGATGTCCTATATCAGCACTCTTAGTAACTTAAGGGGTTGGTTTGTTCGAAGGTTCTGGTGGCGTGGGTTGTCCTGTTGCACCAGCGGGTGGTGGCGTATTCGGACTTGGCAGCGCAGTTGGGGCAGACCCAGGCGCACCAGTTGAGACTGCGCTTGTTCCCGGCGCCGCCGCCGGTGCACCCGCATCCCCGGTCGGTGCTGCGGGCGCAGGCCTAACACTACGTGGGCCGTCGGGGCCACTCCTCCTTTTCCCCCAAAGGATTTTGAGACCGTTTCCTGTTTTCAACACACCGAGGCTTTTCATCATAAATTCCGCTCCGTCCGGTGCTCTCGCTCGTATCACGTTGCCGACCCATATCGCCGATGGAACTTTTGCGCCCTTGTCTTCGCCCATTTCCTGCTTTTGACCAACAAATACCTCAATAATCTGCGAATTGAATGGCACGGGATCCGCTTCCAGTTCTTTTTTACCCTCAGCTTGCCCCAATAGTATCTGATCGCATGTAGTCGCATCTTTCATAACGGAAGTGCAGCTTGCAGCATCGATCATCAATGCGTAGGCATCCTGGGTTTTCTGAGTCGCCAGCGCCTCAATGAATTTCCGCAGCAGCGCGTCAACCTCAGCAGATTCGGGGTCCAATTGCGGTTTCTCCGCCGAGTCCTTGGAAGCACCCTCCGCTGGAGTGGCGGGGGTACCGGCAGCCGAACTCGCGTCAGCACCAGAGATCTTTGCGCCGCCGGTCTCGGTTGTTGGTGTAGTGGAAGTCGCACCAATGTTTGGCTTTGGCGCGTCGGTTTTCGGTGGTTCGGCTTTTTTGCAACCCAAAAAAACGGCAAAGAATGCCGGCAACAGCCAAAAAATTCGATTCATGGGTAAATCTTCTCCGTTGATGGGACGAACGAACTGCAATCTGCGTAGCCGATGGCAATGGTCCTCACTTTGGTAACCGGTTCAATAATGCAGTGGTCATCAAACCACTTTTTTTTTCGATGCAGGATCGGCGTAGTGGCACGTTTCGCCAAATCATGTGGATCCCATACCACAATTTTTCTTTTGCTGCCCGACCCAAGCACCGTCTCGTCGAAAAAGAACAGTTCTGTTGCCGGGCGCCGCAGGTACCACTCAAGGGCGAACGCGGTTTTGAATCCCACAATTTCGTCATCAGCCTTTGCTTTTTGGGAAATGACGACGGCAAGTTCTTGTTCTACCTCTGAAAGTTCGACAAACGGTATCAACGCGCGAAATTGTCCCCAAAACACGGTTACAACAATCGCCGTGCCAAACAGTAAGCCGGCGCGCCGCCAACGTAACCCGTTAAGGTTCCAGCGACTTCGAATGGCTATGAAGCCATACATAGATAATATCGCAACAGCAGGAACAATAGGAAGAACATACCGCGGATTAATAACCGTCAAACCGGTACAAAACACCACAAACGCCGCAATCCAACCTAGAAGCACTCTAAGCATGGTAGTTTTTGGCCGCGAATACCACGCACCTGCCGCAGCAAGTAATATAATCACAGGTGAAATAAACTTATGACCCGAAATCATACTAAGATAATAAATACCTAATGGAAGGTTGTAATCAAGACTCCCGTCGGGGGTCACAAAGTGTTGTCTCCAGAAGTTGACCGGTGACCACAGAGAAATCATGTGGTTCGAGAAAGGCCCATCCGACTGCTGATTGAGGTATACGAATTCTGGAATCATACCGACGATGGCGGCGACGGCTGCAATTACGACGTATTTCACCGGAAATGGTTTCCTGAACGCCAAAATCAACCCAAGCGGAACAGCGACTAGGCCCATCGGCAATCTCGTGCATACGGAAGCTCCGAACAAAAATCCGGACAGTATCGCCCAATACGCATTCGGGCGCTCCAGTGTGCGCAGCGTACTCCAGATGCAGCCGATCCCCAGCGCCGTTGCAAAAGCGTCGGTCATCACAACAACCGATGTTTGGACTGCAACTGGGGCCATGGCTACCACAACACCAGCGCCGATACTCGCTTCGGGTGACAACCACCGCCGGCCAATGGATACCGTCCACGCCGCCATTGTTGAACCCGCAGCAATGCTGATCACCTGCGCCCACCACACCGAGAATGTGTCAGGAAACACGCGTAAAAAGAAAGAAATGGCCAAGGAATACCCAGGGGCCGCGGCAATCATCCATGGGTCGGGCATTCCCACCATTTGCACCGAAAACGGGTGGCCTTGTGCCATTCGTTCCGCAGCGTCGAGATAAGCGTAACCATCCTGGCCGTACAACCCGGTAAATCCACTGAGAATGACCCAAGCAATACGAATCAAAGCGGCAAATATAAATACGGTCCAAAACTGAGCTGTTGGGCTCCTAGCCCACATTTCTCACCGTCCTTCGGCCGCTAGGAATTTCCGCGCGGTGGCCGGCTGCGACCGCCAAACTGTACGCCTTTAATGGTCTTGCTCCCGTGTTCGTGCTGGACGGGTCGATGATTCGCGTCCGCGCGGCTACGGTCCGCGTACCCACAATACGCCGGCGCCTTGACGGTCGAGCCGTGAATCCCGGCGACAAATCCGAGCAAGTTCTGTTCAAGTCCACCATTGTTATCCCATGTTTGTATTTGTAGGCGAATGGCCGAATTTCGACGCAAAGTATAACTTGTTACACCGGTTCGCCAAACCTGGTTGTTTGTGCGACGCGTCTTCGCCATGGTACGAATCGCCGAACGTCGCGCCATTTGATTTTGACCTTTGAGAGTCATTGAAATGCCAGGAATACCAGACAAACTAGAAGAAGCATGGCTACGTCGACTGAGTATCGAGTGGGGGGTAGTAAACACACAACGGCTTGCCCAGAAGCTGCGTCCACCGGTATTTGCATTACACAGCTCCACCGAAAAATTGGGGCGGTGGGACCACTTGACCCGAACACTGTCGATTTCGGCCGAACATATCCGCGAACACCCTTGGGAGGCGGTAGTAGAGACGCTGAAACATGAGATGGCGCATCAATGGGTGTCGGAGGTCATGGCAATCCCTGACTCGCAACCGCACGGAGACCTTTTTGCACAAGCATGCGAGTTAATCGGGGTATTGCCGTCGGCATCGGTTCGCACAGACGACCTCAGCCGAAAAGAAACCGACAAGGTACTCAGTAAGATAAAGAAGCTACTTGCTCTGGCGGATTCGACGGACGTTCACGAAGCAGCTCTGGCGATGGCAACCGCCAATACGTTGTTGTTGCGCCATAATCTTGACATGTCGGCCGCGATCAATCGACCGGATTACACCGTGCGAAGGCTCGGGATTCCAACACGAAACATTCCCGTCCTAAACAAACTGATCGGCGCGATTCTGACCGAGTTTTTCTTCGTCGAAGGCCTTTGGGTGCATTCGTACAGCGCCACCGACAATATGGATGGCCGTGTGTTTGAAGTGATGGGAGTGTCGACCAATGTCGAGCTTGCACACTACGTCTACGACTTTTTGCTCCGCGAGTGTGAGTCTTTGTGGTCCGCAGCAAAACCGAGTGTTACGACCAACCGAACCAAGGCAAAACGGGAGTTCATGATTGGGGTGTTGCTTGGATTCCAAAAGCGGCTTCGGACTGAGCGGTATGTAAATGCGGAGAAAGGACTGGTTTGGATCAAAGACTCGATGCTAAGAACTTTTTTTCACCAGCGGTATCCGAAAACGCGCTCAATGAACAGCGGAGCAGTGCATCTTTCCAAAGCGCTAGAAGACGGAAAGTTGGCAGGGGAAAAACTCACACTCAGACGCGGCGTGCACCAAGGACCCTCCGGCAGCATTCCAAAACTGCTTTCGTCATAGAGGGTCAGCTTCAAGACGGAAGTGACCCTGAGAAAGCTAATTTAGCGCTGAATTGGCCGGGACCGGACTGAGGAATATCGGGAATATTCCGCAAGGACGGGACTGGACAAGGCAGCCTAAATTAGCCGAACAG
>JABWCM010000256.1 GCA_013360285.1 Myxococcales bacterium | reverse complement strand
AAAGTCTGCGCAATATTCCCGATATTACTCGACTTTTTCCTAGCCGATTCGCCGCCAAATCCACGCCCACAGCCCGCGCCCATATTTTTTCACAAACTCAGACAGGACCGACGTAGTGGGCCATTGTCTCGCTCACCGGCAATTTTTACCCAAACACCCTCTAACTTAAGATTGAAGCACGTCGGTGATCGAATACAACCCGGGTTCCTTGCCTATCAACCATTCAGCGGCTCGGATGGCCCCGGACGCAAAGATTGAACGATCTGTGGCACGGTGGGTGATTTCAATTCGTTCGCCGTTGAGCAACAAATACACTGTATGTTCGCCAACCACGTCCCCACCGCGCAGAGTCTGAACACCGACTTCCGAAGCTGCGCGTGGGCCGATCCGTCCATGCCGTGTAAACTTACCAATGTTCGCAGCGGAAGTGTGACGCGCGTTGGCGATGGTTTGTAATAAGGTCAACGCCGTACCACTGGGCGCATCCGCTTTGTGGCGATGGTGTAACTCCACGACCTCTACATCGGCGTTTGTTCCCAACGCGGATACCGAACGCTGTACAAGGTCAACCATGAGGTTGACACCGATACTCATGTTGGATGCCCATAGCACCGGAATTTTTGTCGCAGCATCCCTGAGCAAACGGTGGTGATTTTCTTCGAGTCCGGTGGTCCCTGTGACCAACGCCAGTTTTCGGTCAACACAAAATGACGTTAATGGAAAGAGTGCGTCGGGCGACGTAAAATCGATGGCAACGTGTAAATCGGATGGCAAAGCCAAAAGGTTATCCCCTTGGTCGGAAGTGGCTCCTAAAATCAGGTTGGAAGCCTCGTTGACCGCCTGGATCACCAGACGGCCCATGCGGCCGTTTCGTCCGGTAACCAGAACCTTCGCCGGTGGGTAGAAACGCATATGGTGTCCTTCGATTACGCTGCAATGATCCCCAGCTCATCCAACACATGGCGAATTTTTGCCATCGACTTGTCTGTTACCGGCACAAGCGGCAGTCGTAGTTCGTTGTCGCAAAGACCCATCATGGACAGAGCGGCTTTGGCCGGCGCAGGATTGGTTTCGATAAACAGCGCATGGATCAGCGGCAACAATTCCAACTGTAACCGTTGTGCTTCAGCCAGATTTCCACGCTGAAATTCCTGCCATACGGCCGCGGTACGTGCTGGATCCACGTTGGCAGCTACCGAGATAGTTCCGGTACCACCCATCGCGTACAGGGCCAGGTTCATTATATCGTCACCGGAAAAAACGGCGACCCGCCCTTCGACTTGAGAAATAGTCTCAAGGATTTGGGCCACGGACCCGCTGGCTTCTTTAATGCCGACCACGGTGTCGATTTCGCTAAGTTTAGCTGTTGTTTCTGGTAACATATTAACGGATGTGCGAGACGGGACATTATAAAGAAAAATCGGAAAATCAGGGACTTCCAGCGCGATTTCCCGGTAATGGGCATAGAGGCCGTCTTGGGTCGGTTTGTTGTAATACGGTGTGACCACCAGCGCTCCCGTACATCCGATTTCCTTCGCCAACCGGGTTGTTTCGATGGTCTTGGCGGTACTGTTGGAGCCCGTTCCGGCAAAAACAGGGAGTTGACCCCCGGCTTCTTCCACGGCGACTTCGACTATGTGAACGTACTCCTGGTGGGTCAATACGCTTGCTTCGCCGGTGGTACCACAAGGTACCAGACCATCTACTCCGCCGGCTACCATGTGGCGAATCAAGTTTCGGTATGCATCGAGGTCGATTTTTCCTTGGCGGAACGGCGTTACCGCTGCGACCCAAGTGCCCTGTAAAATCATCGATTTACTCCGTATTTGGTGCCGATTCCGTCTCCAACGGCAATAGTTCTTCTGGTCCGATGTGAGGCAATCCGTCCAGGGTCTCGGCACTGAGGCGCCGTGACTGGGAAGCTTCCCAGCGCTGAACTTGGCGGAGTGCCTCGTCGGTTGCCAGTCGCACGTCCAGGTTTTCTTCTTTATCAAGGTGATTTTCAAGAATCGTTCGTGCGCGCCCGTCGCGAATCAACCCCAGGCCACGAACCGCACCTTCACGAATCACGGCGGAACTGTCGGTCAAAAATGCAGACAATTCAAACAGGGCTTCGTGTTGAAACGCAGCACCAAGGCTGCGAAGTGCAGCTTTTTTCAGCCGATTATCCAAATCGCGTTCGTATGTTGCCTGCCACAAAAACTGATGGGTTCGTTTGGTAGGAAAATATGCCATCGCTTGAATTGCACGACCACGAAACACGATCGGCTGATCTTTGTTCATTGCAACCTGAACCAACAGTTCATTGGTATCTTTGTCCGGACCGACTCTTTGCCAGTCCAACCTCGTCGTTTCGTCGACCGGTTTGCGTAAGAGAGCCAATAGTCGTTCGCTTTGCAAGTCGGTAACCGACTGTGCGTAAGTAAGCGAAACGAGTGATAAGTGAGCCATGGACAGCACAAGTATCAAAGAAAAAACCATACGCTTGTTCACATGTTCACCTACAAGTCGAAAGCGGGCGTGGGCGACTCGATTTTGCACCGGATCGGGCAAATGGAAAGCCGAGGCAACACTGGGCATATGTGGTTGTGTTTAGAATTTGTAACGTGTTTTCCATGAGTATGCCGAAAACGAGTGCACTCGTTTCTACCGGACTCCAAGCGAACGGTTTCGCCGCGGTTTCTATTTCTTTTTTGAGTTTTTCTTTCGTGCTTGCCGTGCCGCTTTCTCTTTTTTCCGTCGTTCCTTCTTTTTGTCGTCTGACACAATGAGCAACGGTTTTGCTCCTTGTTTTCCTTTACCACCGGCGCTGCTATCCAACAATTCCTGCATTTCGGGAGGGATCGGCATCCCGGCGCGTTTCATCATCGTGGCCTGGCGATGAATTGCCCGAGTCGAAATTCCCCCGGGACCGACGCCAGGCATCAACAGGTTGCCGTCGTCATCCACCATCTCCGCTCCTCGGTTCTGTTGACCCGTAAATTCGGAGAAATCGAGACCCTGGAGTTGTTTGAGTTGGGAAATTTGCTTAAACCCAGGCAGCTTTCCTAATAGGCCAGGCGTTCGGCCAATATGGCCCATCATGGACCGCATTCCTTTGAAACGTTCCAACAAACCTTGGACATCATGCTTTTTCCGGCCACAACCTTTGGCGATTCGCGTCGCTCGCGAATCGTCGATCAGTTCGGGGCGCAGCCTTTCCTGTTTGGTCATTGACCCGATGATCGCTTCAACCCGCACCAGTTCTTTGTCGTCCAGGTTGATTCCCTCTGGAAGACCTTCACCAAAAAACGGCATCCGTTCAAAAAGGTCCTTTAACGACCCCATTTTTTTGATAGTGCGAATCTGCTCCAAAAAGTGGGTCATGTTAAAGTTGCCGCTCAAAATCCGTTTGGCGTCTTCTTCGGCTTTTTTCTCGTCGACTATCTCTTCAAAGTCTTTCATCAACCCGACGATGTCGCCGAAACCAAGAATACGGGACGCAAGTCCTTCAGGGCGGAATTCCTCCAATTTGTCTAAGGATTCCCCCATACCGAGGAATTTGATTGGTTTTCCTGTGACGTCTTTGATCGACAGCGCGGCGCCGCCACGGGCGTCTCCGTCGAGTTTGGTCAACACGACCCCGGTTAGGTCCAGGCGGCGGTCGAATTCCGAAGCGGTTTTCACCGCATCTTGGCCGATCATTGCGTCGCACACGAGAAATACGTTCTCAGGACGTGTTCGCGCTTGAATCGACTCCAATTCCCGCATAAGTGCGTCGTCAATCGCCAATCGTCCCGCGGTATCGAACAGAACGACCTCACAGTTATTCTGACGGGCAAATGGAATTGCTTCCGAGCACAATTCGGGCGGCGTAGCGCCCGGACGGTGGTACACCGGTACTCCCAATCGTTGGCCCAGAACTTTGAGTTGATCCACGGCGGCGGGTCGGTAAATGTCGGCAGCCACCAAACAGCATTTTTTGTTGTATTTCCGCTGTATGTGTGACGCTAACTTACCTGTTGTGGTTGTTTTCCCGGATCCCTGGAGCCCGACCATCATGATCTTGGTCATTCCGCTCGTTGCTAAGTGGATTTCCGTGTCAACAGGCCCCATCAACTCCACAAGTTCGTCATGGCAGATCTTGATAAAATGGTCACCTGGTGTGGCTTCCATTCGTTCGCCATCTTTTTCGACTCTTGTGAGGATTAATTCGCCAATTGCCTTTTGTTTAACGCGTGTCAGGAAGTTTTTTACGACGTGAAACTCGACGTCGGCTTCGAGCAATGACACACGAATGTCGCGCAGGGCGTCCTCAATATTGGATTCGCTGATTTCGCGATAACCCTTGAGGCGATTTTTTGCGGTGCGAAAACCTTTCTGAATCGTTTCGAGCATAACTGGCGCTCCGGCAGGGCGGGTGGATAACCCGGTGAAACAAGCGAGGAACATTAGATTTGTCGATTATTTGTGTCAACCGTAACGCTTACAACCAAACGATGGTGACGACCCGGCCCAGCCTTGGTAAAGTCCCGAGCCCGGTGGAGGCGGCGACCTCCGATGTGTTTGTGAAGAAGGAACGGTTCCATGGAAGCTCCAAACTTAAAATGTAGCCACTGTAATATCGAATTTGTTCCGCAGGATCCGGGATCTCCACGGTGTCCTAAGTGTCTGCGAAAGAGTTATATCTTACCTGTGGATGCGGATGGTGACGCCGGATCAGAACCAAGAGCGATGCGGGGAAAAGTTACGAAACAACGGTTTGTTGCCGCCGTGGCGCTTGCAGCAATTTTAGCATTCGGCGGATTTTTGGTATTGAATTGGGGTAACAAAACGGCGCATCAAAACACGTTAATCAACGTTGCGGGAGCCGATGATGAGTCGATCATCGCTGCCGTGGTCGCCGCGGGTGTGCCGAAAGATGCCGTCCAGATCCCCTTTTCCGTGACCAAACCTGTACAGGATCTTGTGCGTGGTTGGGCTGTTTCCGCGGTAGATGCAGCAGGTGTGGGCGAGAACCTACTTCGGACCCTACAAACGTTGCGTACGGAAGGTAAGCTGAACACTTTGCCTCCGTCGGACACACCGAGGAACGCACCCCTCTTGGATGCGTCCACTATTGCGACCCGAATTCTGGCCGGTGAAACGGTTTCGTTGTCTTCTTACGAGTATACGTCGCTGTTGATGGCTGCGTTGCGTGCGTTGGGTGTCGAATTTGTGCCCGCGGAGCGTTTGGGGGTCCGTAACGCCGCGACCTCAGTACGCAAAAAGGAGTTCGGGGCATTGATCGACCCCAAGGGGCGTAAACTGTTTGTCGATCCCTACAATGGTGTGGCTGCGGAAGCGACAAGTGCCGTTGCGATTTCCGATCTGCGGTTTATTGCGTATGGCCTGGCGTTGAGCACCGAGCTTCTGCGGGCAAACAAACAATACAAAGAAGCCGCAGTCGCCGCAGAACATGCGATGAAACTATTTCCCGACTCGGCAGCGATTTTGTTTGTTTCCGGGATGATCAAAGTCGAAAGTGGAATGCCCGAGTTTGGGATCGAAGATATCGCCAAGGCGGTCACCGCCGCGCCGGATGCGCTTGGTTATTACAATCTGGGCGTTGCGTATGTGCAAGGGGATAGTCAGTTTAAGGCATTTCAGTCATTTAAGAAGTCATCAGAATTAGATAGCGGATACGCGCCCGCGTTTTTAGCCCTTGGAAATCTCCAGATTCAGCGGATTGCCTCGATTCCGCAAGAACAGCGGGACGCTGCTATCGCCGAAGCGCAGGGGTACTTTGATCAGGCGAAAAAAGCGGATCCGGAACTCGATGGTCTCGCTACTTCGGAAGCTCAATTGCTGCTGACCGCCGGAAAAAAAGACGAAGCGAAACAGATTTTAGAGACTGAGCGGCAAAAACATCCTGATCGGGTGGATCCGCTTCTGTTGCTGGGACGAATTGCGATGGAAGCGGAGCAAATGGCCGATGCTGCCGATGCGTTTGAAAAAGCGGCACTGATGGCGCCCGACCGGCAGGATGTGCGTGGCCTGCTGGCGTTTGCGTATGCAGGCCTACAGGACTGGGATCGCGCAAAAAAAACGTTGGAGCGGCTTGTAGAAGCGGCGCCGGAAGCAAAAGATGTGAGAATTCAACTTGCAGGAGCGTTGCGTGAATTGGGGAAGATGGATGATGCGAAGCGTGTGTTAAGTGAACAAATGGCGAAATTTGCCGACGACCCCACGGCGCCTTTGTTGATGGCTCAATTGGCGTTGGATGAAAAAGCGTTTGATACGGCAGTGGAGCTGGCCCGCAAAGCCAACCGCGCATCGCGGTCATTTGAGGGATTGGTTGTGGAAATCATTGCGCTTTGGGGAGCCGGTAAACGTAACGAAATTTCGCCGCTCCTAGATGACTTGTCGCGGCTGAAAGAAAATGGCCGAGTTGTTGCCGCGCAGACTTTGTTGACTCAAGGGGAATTGGCACTGGCGGAAGAAGTGTTGAGGCTGTCGAAAACCGTGGAGCCGGCCAATACCGAACTGGCGGTGTTGTTGGCCATGACTGTTTTTGCCCAAGGACGTGCCGATGAAGCCACAACAATCAGGGATGAAACGGTTGCTGCGGTTCCTCAGGAAAAACAAGAAGATCTGCGGAAACAGTTTGATTCGGCACTTGACGTTGTCCGTACCAGCATGGAGGAACTTCGTCGGAGCGAGTCGCAGGAGAATCCGTGAGTGAACAGACAAAGGACAATGTGTTGGAGCCAACGTTGTCCGCCGGATTGGTTGCGTTGGGAATCGACATAGATGAACTTGCCAGACGGCGATTATCTTTGTATCAAAACCTATTAAATAAGTGGGCTGACAAAATCAATCTGGTGGGTGAAGCCGAGCCGTCAGAAACGGTCGGACGTCATTTTCTGGACTCGTTGGCATGTTTGCGAGTGTTGGATGACCGCGTGTCGGCGCTTGCGGATATTGGAACCGGGGCCGGTTTTCCCGGATTCGTGTTGGCGATTGCGCGACCTGGTTGGCACGTTACGTTGCTGGAGCCAAACGGAAAACGGGCGAGTTTTCTGTTGGCGCTGCGTGCACATTGTGGCGTCGACAATGTGGAAATCATCGCGCGGAGGTCCAGCGATTTGCAGGGGCAGATTCACCATGCGGTGTGTTCCCGAGCGACTTTTCCCGCTCCGGTGTGGATCGCCGAGGGGGGACGGCTGGCCAAGGACGGGGGATTTGTGTTGGTAATGACAGCCCGCGGAGAAACGGCAGAGGACCAAGAAGCGGCGGCGGCTTCTGGTTTGAGCCTCATTGGGGTCGATCAGTACGAACTGTTTTGGGGGCCGAGGACAAACCTTCTGTATCGTAAGGTGAGTCACTAAATTGAAACGGGTTTGTCTTTCGGTGGATGGACACGGGACGGGGTGTTTGCGATAGTCTCAGAGAGCCTGTGAAAAAATAGCTGCGCAGGCTCTGAGTGGTGGCTTTTGGCCGCCTTGGCTCCGAAAAACCCTGCGCCATATTCCCGATATGACTCGGATTTTTCGAATCCAATTCGGCGCAAAATCCACGCCCACAACCTGCGCCCATATTTTTTCACAGGCTCAGGGAAATTTTGTGTGACGAGGTAAAAAAGATGGGTGACCCGCATTCGGAAAAAAAAGACGCACAGGAGCAAGTTCGTGGATTGCTGACTGGGAATACGCTGGATTTGGAAGCCGCCGAGTCGGCCATGGACGCGCTGCCGCCCGACTTGCGGCTTGCGTTGATTCGTACCTTTTCGCGTAAATTCCAGGCCGATCTGTTTGAAGCAGCAAAGGGGCGTCGTGTAACGTTGGCTCACATCGTTCCGGCCGGTACAAAGCCGTTGGTCGAAGTAATTCATGAGGGAAAAAACACGCTGCCCGCGTTTACGCAGTTTCAGAAACGATTTTGTCGCAGCCCTTTAGCCCCCGATAAAGAATTGTGGGGTTACAACCATCAAACCATGGCGTGGGCCACGGGTCCCGGTTATTTTGTGGCGTTTGAAGACGGAAATGAAATCGCTATCGATTATACAAAAATTCCGCCTTCCAAACCGGAGACGTGGCCCGCAATCCTTCGAAATGACCAACGGTTGTCGCGGTTTGTTTACAACGGAACGATTGATTATTTAAGACGTGTGTCCGCTCACGTAACTATTGGACGTGCGACACGGGCCAACAAGCCGATGGATGCCTGGTTTGTGTTGTGCCGGCAGGGAAAGTAACCATTGCGGTCGTGTTTACGGATGATGGGCTAAATGAAGGTAGGATTACATACCCTTGGTTGTAAACTAAATCAGGCGGAAACAAGTGTAATTGGCAGCCGCTTCGCCGCGCGTGGGTTTGAATTGACTCACCTTCAGGACGACGCGGATGTGGTTTTTATCAATTCCTGTACGGTGACGGAAACTGCCGAAAAAGAATGTCGCCGCCTGGTTCGTGGGGCGTTGAGGCGTAATCCTGCGGCTTTTGTTATTGTGACGGGATGTTATGCCCAACTACGGCCCGAAGAAGTGGCCTCTATCGACGGCGTAGATTTGGTCTTGGGATCGGTGGAGAAACGGCGGGCTGTCGAGTTGGCCCACGATTTTCGGAAACGCGACACTCCTTACGTTGAAGTGTCCAATCTTCGTCATGACAACGGGTTCGGGGTTGGGTACACCGGGGTAGAAGAAGGTCGAACGAAGGCGTTTTTAAAAGTTCAGGACGGATGTGACTATTCGTGCAGTTTTTGCACAATTCCCCTTGCTCGTGGACCCTCGCGGAGTCAGGCACTGGACGAGTCGGTAACTTTAGCAACGAAATTGGTAAATCAAGGATTTTCCGAAATCGTATTGACGGGGGTCAATGTTGGAGATTACCAGAAAAAAGAAGGTGGTTCGCTTTATTTGCTGTTGCAGAAGTTGCACGAAATTGAGGGCTTGAAGCGACTGAAGTTAAGCTCGATCGAACCAAACTTATTGACCGACGACATCATTGCGCTTGCGGCGCGTAGTGACCGGCTGATGCCGCATTTTCACGTTCCGTTGCAATCGGGAAGCGAAGAAGTGTTAAGGCGGATGCGCCGGCGTTATCAGCCAGCGTATTATGCGGAGCGGGTGCGTACACTCGTAAACGCACTTCCTGATTGCGCGGTTGGTGTGGATGTGATCGTTGGGTTTCCCGGCGAAACAAAAGCGGAATTTCAGGAGACCGTCGACTTCTTATGTGACCTGCCGATTGCATATCTTCATGTGTTTTCGTACAGCGAACGCCGGCATACACCGGCTGCAACAATGGAAAATCCGGTGCCTCGCGATGAGCGTCGGCTGAGGACTACCGTTCTGCGTACGCTTAGCAATACGATGTGGACCCATTTTGCGCAGCGGTTTGTGGGAACAGAGCGGAATGTCCTATTTGAGCAGCCGACAGAGTCTGGATTGTTGACCGGGCTCACCGACAACTACATCCGAGTCGATGTTCAAGCCGACCCAAACCTGAGTGGAACCGTGCAACGGGTGCGCATAGGCGAATTTTATGACGGGCGAGCGGCCGGCATCCTGGTTGGCCAACCGAAAGCGCCCATCTCAAAGAGTTGGTGAAAAAATATGGGCGCGGGCTGTGGGTGTGGATTTGGCGGCGGATTGGTTTTGGAAAACCCGAGTAATATCGGGAATATTGCGCAGGGTTTTTCGGAACCAAGCCGACCCAAAGCCACCGCCCAGA
>JABWCM010000255.1 GCA_013360285.1 Myxococcales bacterium | reverse complement strand
CCGGACTGAGGAATATCGGGAATATTCCGCAAGGACGGGACTGGCCAAGGCAGCCTAAATTAGCCGAACAGGGTTCACTTATCTATTTCCGCTGACCCTATCAGTGGGTTAGCCCCGATCAACCCGGGTTCGATTCGTATTGCCAAATCGGAGTCGTGGCGTTACCGTCAACGGCGAACAAAGCCACTGGGGCTTTGGGGTTTAAGAATGCACCGGGGTTTTTATATGCCGTATCAAACTCAATCCGCCAAAAGTTCCGCACCGGCTCCCGCTTTGAAAGAAATGCCGGAAAAAGCGGCCCCAAAAGCCAAAAAATCACCTACGGCCGGCGGTTATGCGGAAGGAAAAGCGACCGTTGCCCCCAAAGCCGCCGCCGCGGCCCCCAAAACCAACGCCGGTAAGTTGACGCCCGCGCAGGTGGCCCAGGCGGTCGAATGGTACAACGAACATCCGTTGGGGCCAAAGTTGTCCAAAAAGATTCAGAAAAAGGTAGATGTGGTGGCCGATGGTTGGATTGGCCCCGTAACGGTCAAAGCAATCGCGGCCTGGCAAGCGGAACATGGGTTGTATGTCGACGGAATCGCCGGCCCGGTCACACTCGGGGCGATGTTCGGGAAACCGGCCACCAAACCGCCGACCAAACCGCCCGGCGCAGATTCGGCGGCCTCGGCGTTCAACAAAACCCCTCCCAAATCGGATTATACAATCGTGTGGTTCCGCGGGGTAAAAATGAATGCGCGCACCAAAGAAATGGTGTTGCGTGCCGAAACGATTCTGCAAAGTGATTTTGGTCACAAAGATTTTAAGTTTGAGTTCAGCCAAGGCAGTTACAACGAAAGTGTATCCGCAAGCGCCGGAACCCACGCCGGCGGCGGCGCCCTGGATATTCGTACGGTCGGCAAAACCACAAAAACCGTCGACCACATGGTCAAAGCGTTAAGAACAGCCGGGTTCGCCGCCTGGAGCCGCGGCCGCGGCCACGACAGTTTGCCGCCGCATATCCACGCCATCGCCATCGGCGACAAAAAAGCGTCTTGGCAGGCCCAGCAACAGGTGATCGAATACGCAAAAGGCGGCGACGGCCTCATCGGCACCAAACCCGACCCCGACTACGACGTAGCCGGCAAACCGATCCCCGCCTGGGCTCTCCCTTACGTCAAAGCTTATCTATAAAAGGGTGTTTGGGTAAAAGCGAGACAATGGTCGTAACGAGTCGGTCCCAACGATCGGAGCCCACCGGAGGCATACCCACAGATACATCGAGGATGGATAAAGGGCGGCCGGATTTGTCCCAAACGTGCCTTGACATGAACGCTTGGAGCCTGTGAAAAAAATGGGCGCACCCTGGTGACGCGAAGTTTACGCCGAATTGGACTCGAAAAACCCGAGTCATATCGGGAGTATTGCTCTGAGTTTGTGAAAAAATATGGGCGCAGGTTTTGGGCGTGGATTTTGCGCCGAATTGGTTTTGAGAAACCCGAGTAATATCGGGAATATTGCGCAGGGTTTCTCGAAGCCAAGGCGGCCAAAAGCCACCACCCAGAGCCTGCGCAGCTATTTTTTCACAAACTCTCTGTTTTTAACCCGGGCAGGTAACATACCGACTTTTGCGCAAAAATGTGTTTCATCGTTTTGCCAATTCGAAATACCGGACGGGGTTCGTCGAACGGGTACGAAATACCACAACTGCACCTAACCCCAATGCCAGTGATCTAAGGAACTCAAAAGTGGGCTGGAATCGTTGTTGCGAATGTACGCAAACGTACGGGAGGGACACGACCCAACGAAAGGAAAGGTTGGGTAATCAACCTACTTTAATCTACGGAGCAGAGTCACCACTTGGGCGGCGAGCCCACCTCCGCACCGCGAATGTCCCTATGCCCAGAAATTAAGGTCTTTTGACGGTCTCGCCGCGAGTCCATGTGAGCGATACGGGTCACATTTTGTTCTTGGGTGTTCATCGCCCATCAACCCCAGCATCATTGCCGGCACCTCCACCGGCGGCGGGCAGGACTGTCCGCATTGGGGCCATTTCCAGCAATTTGGCCGCCCATTCCAGCCATACATCGGATGTCATTACCCGGGGTTCCGCTGGGACTCCGTTGAGCGTCGCATCCCCAGGGCCGACGGTAACGTGGTTTGCAGGCGAGCCCGCTCCAGTTGCTCGGCCCGTCGATCCCCCATAGCGCGCGAGAGGCCTGCCGCCCACTATGAAGCAACAGGTGACATTCACAACAACGGCATCAGGGTCCGTAGATCCGGCAGTGCCACCGCGTACCCATTGGCGCGCACGTTCCCACAGATCCAACAGGGATTTTCGCGATACCCGCATTTCGTTGGTCGACGCTGTGACTCCGAATCGTGATGTTTCGATTTGTACAACCGAAACCGGTCCAAGGCACACTCCTCGCAATCTGTAAGTCAACTGCTCAGGCGGATCCGTTTCCTGGTGTTCGATCTCCAACACCGATTGGCGTTCGATCGCTGGCTGATCCGGCCAGCGGCCTTCGGTACGAACCATGACACCTGCCTCCTTTACCCCCCCACGCAAGAACCATTGCGCAACCCATGCCCCACCTACACGCCGATCCCTCGGTCCTCTGGCTGCGAACCTGGGGGCGACAAATCCGGGCTAGCATTACTAGGTTACAAAGAGTTTGTGACCCCACAATGCTAGCTCCCCAGAAGACGGTTCAGTTCGTCTTGTTCCGCATAATGGAGGTTGTCATTAAGTGTATCGACCCCTCCCGGGACCAGCGCGATCACGGTGTAAAGCTGGCCCTTGTTCTTCGCATGGCGGAGAATCGTCAGGATGGCCTGTTCCTCAGCGTTGCCACAGGTTCCCTGCACCATTTGGTCGATCAGCTTGGCCTGATGTTTGGGTCCGAGATATTGATACGCTCCGCTGTTCACGGTGGCGATCACCTCGGCGTTGCCCAGCAGGAAGTTGCCCACCGATTCCACGACGTACTCCCCAAATTGGTAGAGCGCCCCGGCCCCAGATTGCAACCACTCGGCGACGATGGCCCCGCAGTGTTCGAGCCCTTGCCACGCTTCCGCCAACCCTCGGCTGGCCAACAGATAGCCAAGTTGGGCGGCGTTCCCCAGGTGCGCCTCCACACCGGCTTGCACTTTGGCGCCAATCCCCGCGGCCGCCCCCAAATACCCTTCGAACTTGACCGACGGCACGAGGCGTGCAACCAAACCGGCCGACGCTGCAGCGCCAATCCAACCTTCGGCGCCCGCGTACCCGCCCACGATGTCCTTGGCACCTTCCGGCGACTGCCAACCCGCGGCGACTGCAAGGACGAATCCCGCCCGCCCACCGGCAAACAGTTCGCCTTGCAGGCCGGAGCCCACTACGACACCCTTGGGTGTTTTGGCCGCATCCACGGCCAACTGACCACTCGCGCGCAGTGCCACTTCGGCGGAAACTCGGCACGAAACGTCGATAAGAAACTTCTCGCCCCACAAAACCACCGGAATCGTCGGGTAGTGATATTGCAGTTTACCATCGACCAGCGACACACCCGCCGCGCCCCCCAGGTTCAATTCGACGCCATCATCGAGTTGAACGCCGGCGTGCACGTCGTAATCGTAACTGGCGGCATTGGCCTCATAGGTAACCGGTTGACCGGCGAAATCCCACCCTGTTGAGCCCGATGCAGTCGCCGCCGACTTTTTGCCGCCATCTTGGTACAGCGTTCCGGTCGCCTCCACATTGGTGATAGGCGATGAACCGGCGGTTTTGTTGGCGTTTTTGCCCGCAGCTTTTTGGTCCTTCGCCTGTTGTGACTTTTCCCTAATATATGGCCCGGTTTTGCCGTTAACAACCTCGTAGGTCTTACCCATCGACTTGCCGTTGGCATTGAACCCACCGATCTGATTTTGCGGCGTTTTTTTGACGCGATCCGACGCCGGAAGCCCGGAAAAAGCCATGTCGGCTGTCCCGTAGTTGCCCGCCTGCTGTCGTAGCGGATCCGCCATCAGTTCGGCGTGATACGGCGTAGTGCCATCTCCCCCCTGATGCGCGCTGTTTTGCTTCGCCGCATCGGCCAGGCTTTCGAGTTGCCCGCCCACGAGCGAGGCAAAAGTGGCCATTTCCAGCGTTCCCGTTGCCGCCAGCCCATGATCCGTCTGATAAGCCTTGAGGGCGCGGAGGGTCTTGTTCCCAAAAATCCCCGGCCCGGTCGCCATTTCCGCGGCAGTCATGTAGTTCAGCGCCACGAGTCGGTGTTGAAGCGCCTCCACTTTTGCACCCTGATCGCCGTGTTTTAGTATCCCCACGGTCGATTCAAACACGGCAGACCCGGCTTCCTTGACTCGCTGCACGAAATCCGGTGGAATGAGGTTCAGCAACAGCGCCGTAGTCGACCCCGTGGTGTTTGTGAACGCCGCACCGCCGTCGGCGACGACCGTCGGTGTCGTTCCAGGTTTCCGCCGAAAACCGTCCCACCCGCCGCCCAAGGTCCAGGTATCGCCGTTTTGTGTGAGCGTCGCCGTCGCAATAGGGTTGGATGTGTTCTGTTGAGCAACTTCCATCGACGAAGCGCCCACGGATTTAACGATCCCCACGTGCCCGACGCTCCCCAAATCGGTATTCACCATCAGGTCACCTTCCTGCGGTTTCACCTTGGACGGGTTTTTGTAGGTGTCAAGGCCGCGGTCCCCTGTGCCCAAGTAGTCCCGGGCATGTCCGGTCTTGGCCATGTTTTGGTGCCCCAGCCGAGTTGCGTAATATCGGTTGACCAGTTCGACGCATTGGTACATGAGACCGTACTGACCCCGCAACGCCGTGCCATACTTGCCCCCAGACGTGTCAACCGAAGGGATTTCCTGCTTCAACACCGCGGCAGACGTGGGATGATTTTGCCGCACATCCACCCCATGGACGTCGGCGATCTTCGTTCCCCAACCACTTTTGGGAGCCACGACTAAAGTCGAAACCGCCTCAGCACCCCCGGGTGCCTGCGTTTCGGCGGGTCCCGACGAAGCCTGCGCGGCGGAAACGAAGTCCGCCAACTTGTCCTTTCCGGACTGAATCAGATTGTCGACCCACGATCCCCCACCATACCCATCACCCTGACGTTTCGGGCGAACGTATTCGGTGCCGGATTCAAATCCAGCGCCACGAAGGAGTCGAAATGCGGGCGATGGAGCACGTTGAGCCGATTTATGGTCCTGTCGACCGGCATCGGCTTCGGAAGTATTGATTTCTGAATAGGAAGGCGATTGTTTGTCGAATTGAGTCATTTTGGCTCCCCTTGCGTGTCGCTGTCGAACACGCTGATGTCGACTCTCCACACCACAATCGTAGGTGCAGGCGCAAACGATTACAACACCGAAAGTTTTCTCCAAGAAAATTCCCGTTCGAAATTGATGAGGTGGCGTGTGGAGCGTTCGAAGTGTCATATCGAAAGAGCAAGATAAGACAGCGAACAAACGGGGTAGGACATCGCGATAAGCCGGAAATTATTATTGTTTGCTGGAAATAATAAGTTGGTTGTCGACAACAACTTCCAATGTCTCAGAGCTGGCGTCGGCACCAACACTACTTCCGAACAACAGCACCTCTGGTGTGGCGGCATCAATGGTTTGCGAAAGAGTGAAGCGCACGATCATAAATTGCGGATCTCCAGTCAGGTTTCCGCCGGCGTCAACGACGGCTTCGCTAATAGGTACGGCCGTACTGGTTAAGTTAATGATAACAACACCACCGAAACCACCTGTTCCTTCACAACCACCATTGATGCATGTTGCGTCATTGGCGCAAGGTGACGCCGCACTACACGCCACTTGTTTGTTCCAATTGACAATCTGTTGTGGACCGATGCTAACCGAATGCCCCGTAGAAAGCGGGAAAGCACCGGCTCCCGTAACCGCTACAGGAAAACATCCGATGCCGGTAAAACACGCTTCATCAAAAAAGTTAACCAACTGAACCTTCGAAAAATTGTACTGCAAAGTAAACTGGAGGCCTGTGCAAAGCGGATCGTCCGCTGACGCCGCCGCAAGAAGCAGTGGACAATCGACGGTGGCGCCGGCAGCACCGAACAACTCGCAAACCGGCTTGGGGGCATCTGCACCACAACCGGGTTTCTCCACTGGAGTTCCAGGTTCGCATGAGCCACTTACACACGAATCACCCGCTGTACAAGAATCCCCGTCATCACATTGTGGTCCGGATAGTGACAAGTGGACACACCCAATCGGAGGGTCACACGAATCCGTCGTACATGGATTGCCGTCGTCACAGTTTAACGGCACCTTGCCGCTCGTGCATGTTTTGGCCGCACAGATATCCCCCACGGTGCACGGATTGTTGTCATTACAAGCGACGCTGATGGGGGTATATTGGCAACCCACCTTCGGATCGCAGGAATCCGCAGTGCATGGATTGGTGTCGTTGCAAACGACCGCGGCTCCCGAGCAACTCCCCGATGCACATTTGTCGCCGGTCGTGCACACACTTCCGTCAGAGCATGGCAAGGCGACGTTTGAGTAACTACAACCAGACGCGATATAACACGAATCCGCAGTGCACGGATTGTTGTCGTTGCAAACGACCGCGGCTCCCGAGCAAGTCCCCGATGTACATGTGTCGCCGGTCGTGCAAGCATTTCCGTCGATGCAGGCTTTTCCGGTTAATTTAAGATACGTGCATCCCACGACAGCTTCGCACGAATCCGTTGTACACGGATTGTTGTCGTCACACACGATATCGGTCCCCGTACAAGTCCCCGATGTCCATGTACATTTGTCGCCGGTAGTACATTCATTTCCGTCATTACAGGCATTTCCAATTAATTTAAGAAACGTACATCCCACAAGAGTACTGCAAGAATCCTCTGTACACGGATTGTTGTCGTCGCAACTTAATGGCACCTTTCCGGGCAAGCACATCGTGGCCGCGCAGAAGTCCCCTGTGGTACACGGGTTGTCATCATCACAAGGCGCGCTGGTGGCGACATATTGACAACCAACCTTCGGATCGCAAGAATCCACTGTACACGCATTGCCGTCGTTACAAACAATTGTGGCCACCAATTTGCACACTCCGTTGCTGCATGTCGCCGTCGTGCACTCATTTCCGTCATCGCAAACCTGCCCTAGGTTAGCGTGAAGACATCCCTTCACCGGATCACAGGTATCCTTCGTGCATTCCTCTCCATCGTCACAATTTTTGGGTGATCCCCCGACACACAACGCTCCTGAACATGCATCATTGACCGTGCACAGGTTCTTATCATCACAAGGTCCCGTTGTGGGCACATAGCTACATCCGACACCCATCGCGCAGTCGTCTATTGTACAGGGGTTGGTGTCGTCACAGCTCACCGGCGCACCCGGCTTGCACTCACCGCCGTCGCACAGATCGGGGAACGTGCAAGGCTCACCGTCTTCACAGGGTTCGTTGTCTACAGGGGCTTGATTACAGCCGGACAGGCCGTCGCACACCGCCGCAGTACACGGGTTGTCGTCGTCAGGACACACAACCTGCGTGCCCACACACCGACCGCGATTGCATTGATCGTCGACAGTGCATGGGTTGCCGTCATCACAGAAATCTCCGTCCAACGGACTCAGTACGCATCCTTCCGTGATGTCACAGTAGGACCCCCAACAGACCGGTCCAGGATAACACTTTGCCGAATTTGCCGTGTGAACACACACGGCTTCCTCACTACAAATATCTACTGTGCATTCCAAATCATCATCGCAGTCTTTATCTACTTCACATGGGCTATGCTTCACGTCAAAAGAAACATCCAGTGTTGAGTCGAAAGTGTCGTCTATCGACGTATCCTCGACGTTATCCGCATCACCGCCGATATCATCCATGTCCTCACGAATTTCGTGGCTGTCCGCAGCCAAAACGTCTTTGGGAGAAATCACCGTTACGTCAACGTCATCGAACTCCGACGAAGCAGGGGTTAGACACGCGTTGTCCCCATCCATCCTGCTGGCACCCGTGCCTGAAACCGCAGCGCTCGGTTTACATACCCCTCCGCCGTCAGACCCAAGGGGGCAAACACATAGCCACCCCGCTCCACAGTGTTTGTGGGTGCTGCAGTGGTATTCCACACTATCGTCGATAGTTACGCTACAAGAAACGGGTGTCGCCAAAAGCACAAACATCTGAGAAAACGTCAACCAGATATATATTGATCGACGAAGACCACTCTGGATAGATTTGTCAGGATGCATAACCGACTCCTGGCGCGGTGCTTGCTCGGAAAGGCCCAGCAAGGCGCCGCGGGCTGGGCGCCAAACGACCTCGGAGATACTATGCAGCGATCTTTATTCGAACACAATTGCGAAAAAGGGCCTCTAGGTTAACATCAGCGGAGGACCGTTACTTGTAACTCAGAGAGGCTGTGAAAAAATAGCTGCGCAGGCTTTGGGCGGCGACTTTTGGCCGACTTGGCTCCGAAAAACCCGGCGCCATATTCCCGATATGACTCGGTTTTTCTCCGGGCATCGTGGCCAAAATCCTCGCGTCCAAGTCCGTCCCCATATTTTTTCACAAACTCAGAAAGAAACCGTCTTTGAAATCGCAGACAACCCACGCACAGAATACAACAACGACTCGCACCTTGTACATGGCTTCCAAACCAGGCGCCAACCACTGCGCAACCGACTGGAATCATGAAGCTATTATCCTGGGCTTCACGCCAACTACTTAGAGTGGTGATGAAGTGAATGCTTAAGTTGGGTGGCAAGCGTGTTGCCGTCAGTAAGCGCCGTGTTCCCGTTTTCTGCCCAGATCAGACCCAAAGCGGCACGGTTTTTGTGGATTACGAAGTGGCGGACAGCTATTTCACGGCACCTATTCGTCCGAAGTCCCTTCCGCATCCGGCAGTTCGATGTCCGGCGTGGTATCGACTTCCGGCGCGGCAACTTCGGGCTCTTTCTCCAGCGGGGAACGAATGCCGGCATTTTTCTCGTGGGACGCAGGGGACAACACAGCGCGCACCAGATCCCGGCGGCCTGGCGCGGCTTTTAAGATAGCGATTTCGGTATTGGCTACCTGCGTTTGGACCTCGCGCGTCAACCCTTTGATCCCTTGGCGAAAAGCGCTCAACGCGATGTCTGCTTTGTCGCGATCCGCGTCCGCTGCGTCAAGTTCTTGGTTGAGTTCTTCCAGTTGATCGAGCAGCAGCGTAATCTCCGCATTCCCCAACGCCCGGCCTTTCGCGACCGTATACGCTCCAAACGTACTTGCTTTCGCCGGACCCAAATGACGTGCGTCGGTCGCTTTGATGTTGCCAAACAGAGTGGCGTACGGATCCTCGTTGGCCTTTTTGCCCGACGCTAAGTAAGCGGTCCCTGACAGTTCGGTCACACAAACATCCCAATCCAAGTCAACAACCGTAACAATGGCGCGTTTTTCGACCAATTCGATTTCCAACTTTCTTTGTTCAGCCTGCAATTCGGTCACCTTGGCGCGAATGGTTTCCCAAAACACAATCTCGGCCATAAGGGCTGGGCGTTTGCGGGCTACCGCTTTTAACAATGCGATGGTATTGGTGCAATAAAGCCAAAGAAAAGCCAATGTGGCTTTCATTCGGTAACTCATGATGGGCCTCCGTTGGATAAAGACTGAGTTTGTGAAAAAATACGGGGACGGACTTGGACGCGAGGATTTTGGCCCCGATGCCCGGAAGAAAACCGAGTCATATCGGGAATATGGCGCAGGTTTTTTTCTGGGCAGTGGGGCCAAAAGCATC
>JABWCM010000254.1 GCA_013360285.1 Myxococcales bacterium | reverse complement strand
GCGTACCTTCGGGTACGCCTCCGGTGGGCCTCGGTCGGCAGGCCCGCCTCGCTACGGCCACTGTCTCGCTCGCCGTTATTTTTTTCCCAAACCCCCTCTGAGAGTCTGTGAAAAAATAGCCGGTGAACGAAACAGTGGCCATAACGAGTTGGCCGGGCCGACCGAGTTTTCCCTTAAGTTTCGTGGCTCAATCGTTGTCTCGAAGTAGATCGAGCGGGCGATATGATGGCCTACTGCACTCCGCAGTAGTCGCGACCGGCGCCGTCGTCGCCGCAGTAGTTGTATTCCGCGGCAAGGGTTTGGCAGGCGCCCACACCGGCAAAACCGCTGTCGCTGTCACAGCGTCTTGCGCAGTGCGACACTTTGCCCTGTTTTACGCAGGTATAGTAGGAATTCGTTGCCGGATCGTCATCGTGGGAACAGGCTGGGATATACCCTACACAATCGCCGCATTTTTTGATGCACACGGGAAAGGCGCCGTTGTTGATGATCGAGTCGGTTGCACACAACCCGTACCGGCAGTCGGAATGGTCCTCGCAGGGTTCTCCCGGCAATAGGGCATCGGGGTAAGGTGCGTCTTCGTTTTTGTAACACCCCGGCGTGGGGTTGACGACCGGGTCCGGTCCCGGGCCGCTGTCGGCGCCGGCATCACCTGGGTCGCCGGTGTCGGTGTCCCCAATCGTGCCGCCGCCGCCGCCGGATTTGATTTGACATACCTTGGTGGCGCCGGATTTGGCGCCGTCGGCATCCAATGGGTAGTCGCAGGTATCATAGGCGGAGTCCAATGCCTTGCAGGTATCCACCGTATTGCAGGTAGGCAGGCAGTGGCATTTGTTGGCTTGAATCGATGCCGTGTAACCTTGGGTTGCCGTTGCGATATTTAAGCACCCGCCGCCGCTGTTGCAGCACGCTATCGCACAGACCTTTTGGGCGCCGGTGGTGCCGAAGTTATCTGTTGTACACCATCCGCTTTGGCATTCGCTGCTTACGTTGCATGCCATGCCCACCGATTTGGGTGCGTTTGCGTTCGGAGTTGTTTCCGGGGTTTCACAAATCGTGCTGTTTCCGCCGCCGCTGCCGCCGCCGTCGGAGCCGCCGTCGCGTGAGTCACATCCGGCAAATATGCCGGTCAGCATCAACACACCCATCAGCCATCGGCTTTTGCGGCCGCGTATCTGAAAGCCTAACTTACCAAAAAAGGGCAGTCGGGCCATCCGGTGAATAACGCGGACTAGCCGGAAATCGGCGGTACCGGAATTCGAAAGGAGTTGGTTTGTCATTCTTTCCTCCGTGGGTGTTTGTGCAGTTTTACCCCGCCCAAATCGAACCGGCAGTATAATGAAAAATCATTTGAATAAAAGCTGCGACCCGTTCCGATGTCATAGCGGAGCAACGCTCTTTCGGATTCAGGGTTACCAACCTTGAAAAAAATGCGACGACTTAGGTCAAAATATGCAGTGAATGGTTGACGTGACGGAAACCTTGCTGTTATCTATATGCCATGTATCATCATTTACAGGAGAATTAATTCAGCTTGGAGCCTCCTTCTGAACCTTATATATTGAGCGCGTTGCTGTTGCTGGTTGCCTCACTGTTTTCCAGTATTCATGCGGCTTTTGTGGCGCTCGGATCATATCGCTTGCAGCGTTTGTACGAAGATGCCCCCGTGTCAAGCCGCTACAGAAAACTGCTTGGGTGGTGGGTGGAAAACCCGGATCGTACTCAATTTACGCTGTTTATTACCGCCGCCTGGTTGTCCATCCTCGCGGTAATTCTATCCATCATCCCGGTCGTTCGCCTCGCTGATTCCAATTATCTCAACAACCCTGCCATTGTCGTGTGGGGAGGGGCTTTTGTCGTGGGGTCGGCAGCTTTGCTGATCGGATTTGCTCTACCGCGGGCCGTAGGTCGCCGTCGTCCTGAAACAACGATTAAATTAGGGTCTGCTTTTTTGCTCGTGTTGAAGGCGGCCGAAGCGGTGGCATTGGTCGTTTCTCTTCCCGTGCGGTTATTCGTGCGTATTGTCGGGCTGGGTACGGACCGGTCGAGTCAATCCGTGACCGAAGAAGATCTTGAAGCGATGATCCGTTTAGGTGGGCGTGAAGGAAGTTTAGACGAACAACAAGAAGAGTTGCTGTCGAGCGTAATGGATTTTGGCACGACTCTGGTCAAAGAAATCATGTTGCCGCGCACCGCGATTGTGGGAATCGAACTCAACGAGTCGCTTGATCGAATCTACGAAATTATCGAAACAGAAGGGTTTTCCCGATATCCGGTGTTTGAAGAAACCCTGGATCGAGTAGTCGGCGTATTTTTCGTAAAAGATTTGTTATCTTACTTTCGGCATGCCGACGGCGGGGCGTTTCAACTGAGAAAAGTCTTACGCGAACCCTATTTTGTGCCCGAAACAAAACGAATCAATGGATTAATGCGGGAGTTTCAGACAAACAAGATCCATATGGCCATTGTAGTGGACGAGTTTGGCGGTACGGCGGGCATTGTGACGCAAGAAGACATCATCGAACAGGTGTTTGGTGATATTTATGACGAATACGACACCGACGAAGTACCAGAGTTGAGAGAGATTGAGCCTGGATGTTATGCCGCCGATGCCTGGGTCAGTTTGCGGGATATTGAAGACGAACTAAGTGTCGAATTTCCGGAACAAACCGACTACGACACACTCGGAGGTTTTCTTTTGAGTCTTGTTGGAAAGGTACCGCTGGTGGGGGATGAATTCCGCTGGAATGGGCTTTTGTTTCGTGTATCGGAAGCCGACACCACTAAGATAAAATCCGTGCTGATATATGTGGAGAACGGTCGTTCGGGTCAGCTTGCCCATGTGGGATAACAAAAACGACGCAAATCGAATCTTTTTTGCGGCGGTATGATGAAATGACGATGAATGATTTGCACGATTGAGTGACTTTCCGGTTGACACTTTTTGAATCTTGTTTCTAGTATCCGCGCTTCGCGGATATCCGCGACACCTTCCCGTTCTTTTGGTTCATGTTCGTGCTCTCACAATCCGCTGTTGATTCCTGAGAAAACAAACGACAGCGTTTCCGTCAAGGAGTTTCCGATGATCTCATCTATGTCCTCACGCCTTTTGAAATGGGCCACCGTTGCCGGCTTGGCGTGTCTGGTCGTAACAACCGCATGCAAGAAGGACGAACCAGCTCCTGAAGCTCCGCCGAGTTCGGCTGGGGTAGCAACAACACCCGGCACTCCAACGCAGGCACCGGCGGAGGTACCCGGAAGTGGTGCCAAACCCGCGGAAGCCAATCCCGCCGAGCAAAAGCCCGACACAGCCGTTCCGAAGGTGGAACAACCTGCAACAGCCGCCGGCGGTGCCGCTGCAACGGATGGCAGAGCGTTGCGGGTTGATGCCCCCGACAACATTATCTTTTATGGTGCGGCGAAAAGTTTTGACGAGTTGGCCAACAAAGTTTCGGAAATCGTGAGCAAGGTCCAGCCTGTTCCCGGATTGGCCAAGGTGTTTGAAGACGGTTTCCAGCGGGAGTTTGGGTTTACGAACCTCGACTGGCTGGCGCGCGATAAACCCATCGTATTATCTGGGTGGAATCCAAAAGAGATCGCCGATGGGGCGATTCTAATCGTTCCCACAAAAGGAAAAGATGCGTTTGTCTCCGCATTGCCCGAAACCAAACAGGCAGATGCCGATGGAAATCAGTTTAAGTTTGGTAATGGCACCAAAGATTATTTCGCCAATCTGATCGATGACAATGCCGTTATCACCGTGGATGCGGGCATTTATGCCAAAGCCAAGACCTTCATCGAAGAGAAACTGAATACCTATTCACCGGGCAACACGATCGAGCTGACCATCGAAGTGGGCCATCTCACCACCATTTTTAAGGATGAAATCGCTCAATCACGGACCCAGATGGAAGCGGATTTCGGTGGCGATGGTTCGATGCCGCCTGGTGTAGCCGCCATTCTGAAAGAAGAAATCGCGATGTTATACAGTTTCCTTGAATCTGTTGACACGTTGGCTGTTGTTGCGCGTAGTCAAGGTGAACACGTATTTTTGGGTTTTGATACCGTTGCGAAGCCGGGGACCGGTGTTGTTACGTTCGTCGAGTCATTGAAAGGCCGGTCGTTGGAGTTGGGAGAAAAAATCCCTGCCATGACCTATCTCGCATTTGTCGGCAATTACGATATCGGCAAGTTTTCCGATTCCGGGTGGATGAAGTTGGGCATTGAAGCCTTGACTGAGGCTTTGAAGTTGACCGCCGACGATAAAGAACGCCTTGCATCTCTTCAGCGGGAGGCGATGGCATTGCAGACCGGCGCGTTCATGATGGCGGTGCACGGAACTGGGTCCAAAGCATTTGCAATGTCCGGGTTGGGTAATGTTCAGGATGGCGCGAAATTCCGAGAAAAAACATTTGAACTGTATAATTTGCTATGGAATCGGGCCGTTGACAGGCTAAAAGCTGAGGCAGGAGGTGAAATTCCACCGCAAATCGACCTGTCCAGCTTTGAAGCGGCACTTCGCAGCATCGGTACTGTGACTGCGGAAATGGGTGTTACCCTCACGTTGGCGAGCAGTGATGAAGAAGGAATCAAAACCGACGTTGTGACGGTAACAATCGATTGGGAAAAATTCCCGCTGGCAAAAGAAGAACCGGAAATCGCCGGAGTGATCAAAGCCTTGTTGGGTGACACGTTGCAATTTGGTTTGGGTGTCAGCGCCAAACAATACGCAATGCACGTTGGTCCCGACGCGAAAGCCGCGATTCGAGCCGCGTTGGCGGCAGGTGGGACTGCGCCGGCTGCTTATACCGAAACCACCCGCCATGGCGTTTCGTCGACTGCGATGTTGGCCTATATTTCTGTCATTGACGGGTTAAAAGCCTTTAGCGCGTTGCCGCAGTTGGATTCAGTCCGGGAGGCAATCGGCAAACTCGAAGCGAAAAACGGAGTTGGGATCTCGATGGCCGCGGGAGAAGGTACTGAACTTCGGTTGTTGCTCGATGTCCCGATGGACCACGTCGCCGCCGTTGTTCGAGCGCTCGGCAATCAATAATCACCGCCGGCCCTGATTTCTCACAAAATTGAGGCTAGAAACGCCTGTCAACGGACGTTTTGGTCGCCTTGCTACGAATCCTTATCTTTGTAAAAACCTTCGTTAGAACTCAGCGGTGTCTTGTTAAACGAAATGCTTTTTCCGGATGGTATGCCATCGGTTGATCGTCCAGACGCCGGCAAACGTCGCCGGCGCGGCGATCGGCAGTGTCCACGGATGTACGAAGTCCACAAAACAAATTGCCGCGACCAACCAGGCGGCGGCAACCCCGCTGATCATGACTTCGCCGGCAAATCGTTGTTTTGTCCGAACGGCGAGCATCATTATCGCCAATGGAACGAACGCGAGATGCGCCGGCGGAAGACCCGGGTAGAGCCATCCCATGGCTACTTGAAGACCGGTTATCGTCAACATGATTCCGAGGGCGGCGACGTCAACCATCAACCGTTGTTGTAATGTTGTTGAGTGGTTCGGTTGAGTGTTGTGCTTTGGAAGTTGGGTGAGTTGATCTCGGTATGACTGAGCGGAATCGGTTGGCGGCACGCGCAGTAGTCCGTGAAAATAAGAAACAACACTGAGAAGCCCCGCAACCACTAAATGAGTCAGCCCATAAGCGATACTTGACACCCCATTGAGCACGATCGCGGAATAAACAGCGGCTGCAGACAACGCAATAATCAAATGAAGGCGCGCGCTGTGATGCGGGGGCAAACGATATTTTTGGGCCTCAACCACAACGACTATGCGCCCGGCGGCGATACAACCAACAACGGCAAACGCGAACACTTCAATAGCAGTCATGAGCGGTCATGACGATTTGTCGTGGTGCCACTTTCTTGATTCACTTATTCCGATATGGGAACTTCAAGTACCACGTTTGGATGGTTCATCTTGCGTTGATTTCGGCGGCCCGAATAATGCGCTGTCTTTTTTGAACAACAGTTCTCCCAACAATAACACGACGCCCACCGAAATTGCGATATCGGCGACGTTGTAGGTCGGCCAATGGGAATCGCCGATATACATATCGATGAAGTCGATTACATAATGAAAACGGATACGGTCTATAAAATTGCCAATTGCGCCGCTCAAAATGCTTGAAAATGCAACGAGTAAAAGCGTTTGCGATTTGTCGAGGTTGAACAAAATTCCGCTGAGCGCAATTGTTGCCAACAAGGATATACAAATAAAAAAGATGTGTCGAAAACGTTCGGGTGCAGATGCCATAAACCCCCATGCGGCGCCGGGATTTTCGGCATAACTAAACTGGAGAAACCCATCAATGACGGGAATTTTCCTGTCGGTCACCAGCAGAATATCGCCGGCTTGAAGTGTAGTGCTCGGCGTAGGGCGTTGTTTGGTTTGCTGAAAGATGTAGGTATGTGAGTCAGCAATCGGAATGGCCGATTCGTCGTTAAGATAAGGAATGCGCGACGATAGAAAGGTTGCCAGAGTCACGTCCGAAAGTGTTTGGAGAACGGCTTGGCGTATGGTGGGGAGGTCGACGTTCGGAATTGCTGCACGAATCCATCGTTCCATCAGAAATTGGTCGCTGCGGAAAACCCGCCGGGGAGGAAGATCTTCGCTCCGGGAAAACGCGTAAAATCCGCTTGCTGGTGGTGCGCCGTCGCCGTAGACCGGTGTGTTTGCCCCGAGATCGACGGCTGTGTCTAAGACAAGAGTTGTCCGGGCCAAATTGTCCGAGTTGGGTGCGGTTACGACGTCCGGATAGGTTTGTTTTAGCACTTCGGAAACTGTCCTTCCGTGGAATTCGTTGTCGATTCGTACAAACAACGGATGTTCGGGAGTGCCCAAGGAACGTTCCGCCCACATTTTTGACCATTGGTCCAGGACAAGAAATCCCACAAACGTCACAAAAATGAGCAGAATTTTTTTGTAATTCACTAGATGCGCCTTTCAGAGTAAGTTTTGTTACGACAAAGGCCGAAAAGCCTGCCATATGAGTCAAATCGGCAAGTTACCATTGGTGTCGATAGGGCGAATCCATCGCGTCGGAAAATACGCATTCGCCGAGCTATCCTTACGTGCTTTAGGATTGGGACCGCAAGCGGTCGATGATGTCCGAGTACGATGTGTTTTCGACCAGGCCCGCCATCTGCATGCTGAATCGATCGGCGAGGTCCGCACGATTGCGGGTTTTCGCGTCTTGCAACGCGTGGTGCAGTGTGATGAAAGCAACTTCGGTGTTTACAAAATACTCACATGCCTCAAGCGTGGCGATGACAGCACAGGCCGTAATGCTTCTTGAGGATTTGTTGAATTCAAACCGCCGTCCCTGGGAGTTTTCGACAACAAGGGTCAACGCGGCGATTGCATCGGAACCGGCTACGTGGCGCCGTGTGGCCAGGTCGGCTCGTATTTCAAATCCAACAAAACGGACGCTGTTTAGTGACGGATGCATTGGTGCGAGGTGATTTTTCAAAGCATGAAAAACCGCATCGACGAATCCGACGCCATGTCCTATGACATCGCGGCTGGGCTGGTCCGACCCCCCAGACAAATGACAAGAAAACGTACAATTACCCGATGTCAGATCTTCTGTGAACTGATAACGTTCGACGGTGAGGTCTAGATACCTGTCGCCCAAAATCTGTCTAACCAACGCGATGGACTGTTCTTGTTTCATGATATTTGCCTCTCCTACTCCGGCACGTTGAGAACAGGCGGATGGGGTGCTCTATTTCCGCGTCGGGATACGTTTTGGACACACGGAGCGTCGCCGCGCCCCAGAATTTGCTGGTGTTTTGACGGTCTCGCTGCGAATCCTGGTAAGAAATCCGGGGCAGCGTCGTTTCCTTGACCCCTCGTTCACCTTCTGCTATTCCCGAGCAACGTATCGGCAACGTTTGCGTCGGGACATGAAGCTGCCGCACGACGTTTTGATGGATTCTAATGTCAGGTATAGTAACATAGCCGTTGCTTGTCGATACAAAACGTTGGTTTGCTGGATCCTAGCTGCATCGTTCGGTGTTTCACTACAGAAATGTATATTGCTTGTGGTCAGTTCAACGTCAAGTTCGCCCGGTCTTTGTGATGTGAGGTGGGTTTTGCGAAGATTTCGCTATTTTGGTGTGTACATCGGTTTGCTTTTTGCCGCAGCACTTCCTTGTTGCGGCCCGGTTCAGGCATCTTCCGCGATAGCGGAAGGGGAAAAAGCATTGGAATTGGCACGGTTAGCCGATGCGGAAAAGTTGGCGTCGTATCCATATTATCGTGCAGAGGCATACCTACATATCGCAAAAACAAAGGAAGGATTCGCAGAATATGAGATTGCTGCCGAATACGCAAAGGAAGCATTAAAAGCTGCCGAGAATTCGCTGGTAATTTGTCGCAAACGTGCAGCTCTTAAAAAGGCGCAAGAAGAAAGAAACCGTGGAGGGGGGAAATGAACAGAGATTCATCGGCGCAGAGTCGCCCGTGGGTGACCATTTCCAAACTCGCCCAGCGGTCCACATACGTCGTTTCCACCGTTCAAACTGGGTGGAAACGGTGGGGAGCTAGCGTCGCAGTCGGACGTAAGGCGCTTTGTAATATTGCCGCGGTAAGTTGTAAAATAACTGAATTTGTATCTAAAATTGCTTCTGTTGCCGCGTTGCGTGGCGGCATGTCTCTCGTGCCGGCAGCGGTTGTCGCGCTCGTGTGCACCCATATCGGGGCGTGTATTACCTGGTCGGCGGCTCATGAACGTACGGATGAGGTACGGAAGTTGCTCAACTCGGTTCACGGAGGTGCCACCGTGTGTGCGCCGAAGGAGTTGGCGTATGCGGAAATGTACGCTGACATCGCCCGTTATGAGGCGGACCGCGGTGATACGATGCTCGCTGATCTGCATGTTCAGCGGTCCAGCGATTTGACCGCGGAAGTGTGGACGTTGTCGAGACGGCCGGAATGTGAGACGGACATCGATTTCGATGGGATTGTGGACTCCAAAGATGCATGTCCGGAGGATCCGGAGGACTATGATGGTATGGAGGACTCTGACGGATGTCCTGAAGACGACTCCGACGGGGATGGAATCTCTGATCGTAGAGATGCGTGTATCCGGGAACCCGAGGATTTTGATGGCTTTGAAGATGACGACGGTTGCCCGGAGTTGGACAACGACAAAGATGCGATCTTGGATACGGCGGATCAGTGCCCCAATCAGCCCGAAGATCGAGATGGTTTCCAAGATGAAGATGGTTGCCCCGATCCCGACAACGATGGCGATGGAATAGCGGATTTGCAGGACAAATGCCCCAATGAACCGGAAGACTTTGATGGGGATGATGATGCCGATGGTTGTCCGGATTTGTATAAGAACATCGTGGTCATGGACAATATGATTGCGCTGAAACAAAAGGTCTTTTTTGCGACCAACAAGGATACGATTTTGCCGGTTTCATTTGAAATGCTGAGTGAAGTCGCTGATGTTCTGATTCGGAGTCCTGCGATGCATGTACGAATTGAAGGGCACACCGATAGTCGCGGAAGCGACAACTCGAATCTGCGTTTGTCTCAGCGTCGGGCCAACTCGGTGCGTAACTTCTTGGTGCAACGGGGGGTGCCTGTGCAGCGAATGGACGCCGTCGGTTATGGCGAGCAAATGCCGATTGATGACAACGGGACGGACGAAGGCCGCGCCAACAATCGCCGAGTAGAGTTTCACATTGTTTCTCAGTAAATCTGAGTTTGTGAAAAAATATGGGCGCGGACTATGGGCGTGGATTTGTGGATTTGGCGGCGGATTGGTTTTGAAAAACCCGAGTCATATCGGGAATATGGCGCAGGGTTTTTCGGAGCCAAGCCGCCCCAAAGCCACCGCCCAGAAGCCGCGCAGCTATTTTTTCACAAACTCTCTGCTTAATCGAAGGGGAATTTTCTTCCCGTAGAAGTAATATAGAACCAATAGCTATTTTCTTAACGAAATTTTGTGCACTGCCTTATGGTCTGTACCGGGAGCAATTGCTCTGAGTTTGTGAAAAAATATGGACGTGACCCAAGTCAGCCGATTTTGTGCCCCATTGGCTTTGAAAAAGTTGAGTAATATCGGGAATATTGCGAAGTCTTTTTCGGAAGCCTTTGGGGCCAAAAGCGGCCGGAATTGGGGCGCGTAGCTATTTTTTCACAAACTCCCTGGGTAGGCGTGTCCGTATCTGGCGGTGAAGTTCCGACAACAAGCAGGCAACAACGAATGACACGTCTGTTCAGCGGTATCCAGCCAAGTGGCGAATTACACATCGGGAATTTTCTTGGCGCGATCCACAATTGGGTCGAGCTGCAAAACACGTATGAGGCGATCTATTGTGTCGTTGATTTGCACGCCCTTTCGGGGGACTTTGACCCGGCGATATTATCGGAACGTACGCTGACAATGGCTCGCCACTTGTTGGCCTGTGGAATTGATCCGGACAAGTCGGTGCTGTTTGTACAGGGACACGTGCCCGAGCATGCCGAGTTGATGTGGATCTTTTGTTCTGTGACTCCTATCGGTGAGTTGGAACGAATGACACAGTTTAAGGACAAGTCGGCGCGTCAGCTTAGTATCAATACCGGTTTGTTAATTTACCCTGTTCTCCAGGCGGCGGATATTTTGTTGTACAAAGGTGAGGTGGTTCCGGTGGGGGAAGACCAGGTACAACATCTTGAACTCACAAGGGAGATTGCCAGGAAGTTCAATACACGATTCGGACCGACTTTTCCTGAACCGGCGTCGCGTTTGTCAACTGCCAAACGAATTGTCGGGCTGGATGGGCAGGCAAAAATGTCGAAATCGCTCGGTAATACCATCGGGATTATCGAATCACCCGAATCGATGTGGGACAAGCTACGACCCGCATTTACGGATCCCGCTCGGCAACGTAAGTCCGATCCAGGGGAGCCAACGCGTTGTAATATTTTTACTCTGCACGGTTATTTTACTCCGGCCGAGAATCAGAACGAGATTGCATCAGCATGCCGTGGCGCTACCATCGGGTGTTTTGATTGCAAAAAAATACTTCACAAAAATATGAGTGACCGTTTTGAGCCCATTCGCCAGAGAGAAGCCGAACTTCAAAGCAAGCCAGGCTATGTTGTTGATGTTCTTGAGGCTGGGGCTTCGGCTGCTCGGAGTATCGCTAGACAGACCGTTGGTGAAGTGCGCGAAAAGATGGGCATGTTGCCGTGTCAGACCGCCGGCGGAGATTAGAAAGTGAACCTGACTACGCTAACTTAGTGCCAAGCTGGGTAGGATATGAACGAGGTAATATGGGCATGTTTCTTAAGAGAGTGTTTGGGAAAAAAATAACGGCGAGCGGGACAGTGGCCGTAGCGAGGCGGGCCTGCCGACTGAGGCCCACCGGAGGCGTACCCGAAGGTACGCTGAGG
>JABWCM010000253.1 GCA_013360285.1 Myxococcales bacterium | reverse complement strand
CCGAGTAATATCGGGAATATTGCGCAGGTTTTTTTCTGGGCAGGGGGGACAAAAGCACCCGTCCAAGTTCGTTCAGCTATTTTTTCACAACCTCATAGGCGTCGTCTGCTTCGTTAACTTTGCGGGACACTTCATCCTGCCGGCTTTCGACCGACAGGTTACGAACAAAAAAACTCCTTTAGTATCCATTGTCTACAATTTGGCCATCCACGTTTGCTGCTCATTTTGTGATTGCCCGCAGCATCCAGGCGTGTTACTCACTCGGTGTCGACCCGTCGGAACGTCGGTGTGTCGAACGTGTATGGATTGATCGTAAAATGGAGATGACAATGCGATCACGACTGGTACTAGCTTGGGTTCTTATCTTACTACTTGTGTTGCCTCCGACGGTTGGGGTTTCCGATCCCGTTCCTGTCAATCCGTTTCCATCTCCACCACCAAAAGTGTTTTGTTTTCGGATCACCGATGTGGAAGTGGACCCAAACATTCCCAATCGATTCACGTTTGAATTCGAAGTGTTGAATTGGACAAACCAACCGGCGTATGGGCTTTACGGCTGGTTAAGCACCGGTACCAAAGCCGAAAGCGGCTTTCCACCGTCTTTGGTGGCGGTGAGCATCGACCAAGACGGACGTGGCGGCCCCTCCGGCGGCCAGCACATCGGCGATGGGATCTACAACAGCCCGGCACATCAAAGTGGGCGTGGGCGCGGCGACATTCCTAACCACCGCAACAATTGGCAGGTCAATTTTCTTGGCGAAACCTCGGTGTGGTGGGCAGCTCCTCAAAACGGCACCCCGATTCCACCTCGGAATATGTTTGGAGCACCCAATTCCGCCAGCCAGTGGCTCCTCGTGCCCGGCGTCGGCAACGATGGGTTACTTCAACCGGACACAGCCATTGACGGCGGCCCCAAAACCTATACGGGAGGCACCGCACCCTTCCCCACGGGCGGGCAACCCAATCCCGATGGCAGCGGCAATGTTCTCGACGGCTTTGTCATGACGGTCGACGACTTTAACGAAGGCGAGGTGTTGTCGATCAACTGGATGCTGACCGATCAAGCCGGCGAAGGCATTGGTAAGATAGGCACGGGAGGAAACCTGGTCGGTGACCCGATGGGTTTTGGCGTTTTTAATGTCCGGCGAATTGCTGTTGGTGGCTCTCTTGGACCCGGTCTTTTTGCCGGCAACTCCGGGTTTCGCCAAGTACCTGATTTTTTTGGGAATACGTTCCGGGTACCCGATCCTGCGAACCCCGATGGCCCACCGATTGCCGAATTTGGCGCCGAATTTGGGGCACTGATCATCGCCCCCCCGCTTAATCCAGACGTTGCCGACGAAGTACCTGCGGAACTTCCGGCTACCCCACCCAGCGTCGACCCCGAAGTCACGCCACCGAATGCGGAATTGCTCCCCTGCCCTATGGGACTGCCCGGCGATACCAATGGAGACAAGCTGGTGGATGTAACCGACGTACAATGTGTTATTCTGCTCTCGCTGTGGGATTTACAAGGCAAGAGTTACGCCATTCCCGGATGCCTAACCCAATCGCTGGATAAGGCGAACATCGACTGCAACACACAGGTCGATGTGGTCGATGTGTTGTTGGTCATTCGATTGTCATTTCAGTCTCCCTTTGACCTCGCCATCGACAGCAATCGTAATCTTTGCCATGACGCATGCGATTGTACCGCCGAGAAATGTGATGACGGCAATCCCTGTACCGTGGACAGTTGCGGCAACTTCGCCCAATGCGTTCATGAGGCGTTTGACTGTGGAGACGGTGACCCCTGTACCACCGATAGCTGTGACCCCCAAATCGGGTGTGTATCGGTTACGGTCGGGTGTTCCGGGGCCGACGAGTGCCCCGAGGTGGAAGGCATGCCGTGCGACGACGGAAACCCGTGTACAGACAACGATGTCTGTATCGGGGGAATCTGCTCCGGCGGCGACCCGGATTGTGATGACGGAAACCCGTGCACCAACGATGTTTGTGCTCAGACCGGCTGTGTTTCTACTAATTTAAGCAACGGAACTACCTGTGGAGAGGGAGACCAAGTTTGCATCGCGGGTGCCTGTATCTTACCGGCCTCTTCGTGCACAACGGACGCCGATTGTAACAATGGCGCCGACTTGTGCCAGATGTTTGGGTGCCAGGCGGTACCCGGGTTGGGATTTGCAAAAACCTGTGTGCCTACGGCCAAAGTGACCTGCAACGACAAAAACCCGTGTACGGACGACAGTTGCGACCCCGCGGTGGGATGTGTAGTTGTCAATGACGACACCAACGTGTGTTCCGACGGCAATTTGTGCACGATCGCGGACCACTGCGTCGCAGGCGTCTGTGTCACCGAACCCAACCCGTGTGATGACGGCAATCCATGTTCGATTTCCTATTGCGACGGCTCCACGTCCTGTTATGCGGAGCCCATTCTGTCGGGTGACTGCGACGACAACAACGCGTGTACCGAAAACACAACTTGCCAACTTGGACACTGCTTGGGAACAAACATTGTTTGCGATGATGCTAACTTATGCACGGCGGATAGCTGTGATCCGGCTCTTGGATGCTTATTTAAGCCAATTTCCTGTGACGACAAAAACGCCTGCACGGACGACAGTTGTGACCCGGCGATAGGTTGCGTGTTTACGCCCAACTCATCTCCCTGTAATGACAACAACGCCTGCACCTCCAGCGACTTTTGCCAACAAGGAAGTTGCAGCGGAGGCACAGCAGTGGTGTGCAACGACGAAAGCGCTTGCACCACGGATATGTGTAACACCAGCATTGGCTGTGTGTTTACCGCCATCTCATGTGACGACAACCACCCCTGTACCGACGACGGCTGCTTACCCACAAGCGGCTGTACCCACTCGTTTAACAGCGGACCCTGCCAAGACGGAAATGCATGCACCAGCAACGATTTTTGTCAGCAGGGTGAATGTATTTCCGGACAACCAACACAATGTAATGACAACAACATCTGCACTGATGATAGCTGCAACACGGCTGTGGGCTGCGTTTTTGCCGCCAACATCATGCCTTGCGACGACAACAACGAATGTACAACCAACGACGTGTGCAAAAACAAAGGTTGTGCCGGCGGACCGCTCGTGGATTGCAACGACGAAAACCCCTGTACCGACGACATCTGCGTCAACGGTGAGGGCTGTATTCACATTTCAAACCAAACATCCTGCAATGACGGCAATATCTGCACGGTCGAAGATTTTTGCAGCAACGGCACCTGTGTGGCCGGCTCGTACATCGACTGCAAAAACGGATGTCCGAAAGAATGCCTGAAGGGTTTGCCACTTCCGTACGTGGAGACATTTGACGACGCCGGGTCATTTGAGTCGATCGAATGGGCGCAGTACACCGATCCTGGGTCGGAAACAAACAATTGGACGCTGACCACCCATGGTCCACTGGGACCGGATCTGCATCCACGATTCCATTATGCCCCACACGTTTACGGCTTTACCGAACGGGTGACCACCCCTCTGCTTGACACGACAGGTCACGACGCGGTCTCGTTGACTTTCGAATTGTTGTTCCTGCCGGGAGCCCCCATGGGGGTGACCACGTTGAAAGCCCAAGTAAGTGCCGATGGCGGTGACAACTGGACCACGGTTTGGCAAACATCCACCGACCAAGGCATGATCGGGCCTACACCCGTCACCGTAGATATCACCACGGTGGCCCAGAACTCACCGATCGTTCAGGTTTCGTTCCTGCTCGAAGGCGACGACAGCTTTGATGTATTCGTCGTCGATTTGGATACAGTCAAGGTTCTTCCCGGTGGCCCACCGGCCATTGAACCTATCTCCAAACAGATCGTTGAAGAAACAACTGCCCAAAGTTTACAACTGGTTGCAGCCGATCCCGATTCTCCACTGACCCAGCTTAATTTTACACTGGTAAGCCCCCCACCGTTTGTTAATTTAACAGACAACGGAAACGGGACCGCAACTCTGGTCATCGCCCCCCCGTTGGGCAGTACAGATGCGTATACGGTCACCGTGTCGGTCTCGGACGGGTTGTTTTCCGACACGTACTCGTTCCCGGTGATCGTAATCCCCAAAGGCACGGGTGGCGGCGATCCAGGAGATCCACCGGTCACCGATATTGCGACCGTCATTATCCGCAACGGCGCCAACAATACCGGCACGGTTGTTAACAACCTCGACCTGATTGTCGGCAATACCGTGCTCCTTGTTGCAGCCGGCTATGACGAAAACCTACAATACGTAAAGGATGTAGGCGTGCTATGGACCGTCACGGGTACACTGGATCCGGTACCGGAAGGACCATCGACCAGCATCACGTTTACCGCCACGAGCCCTGAAACCACTGGAACAGTGGTCGCAACCTTCCCCCTTGCCGGTGTGATGCCCGACTCAACCGGAGTCATCACGGTGTCGGCCCCCGGACAAACCCCGCCGGCGGCCAATGTGTCGACTTTGACGTCGACCAAGTCCGCGCTTGCCGCAAACGGCAACGACACCACTACGTTGACCGTCACCGTCAAGGACCAAAACGGCAACATCGTGACGGCACCGGCAGCGGTTGTAATAAACACGACTGCCGGCACTCTGCTGGGGGCGGTGCAGCCAGGTGAAAACGGCACGTATACCCAAGTGTTGCAAGCCGCAAGCCAACCCCAAATCGCCAAAGTAACAGCTACCGTCAACGGCGCAGCTGTCGGCAACTCCCTGTCCATCCCGATGGCCGACGTGCAGGATCTCGTTGCGTCCGGTGTCACCAAGATCGACTGCGCGAATTATCAGAGTTTTGCCGGAAAAGACCTGCGGATCAAAAGCGGCACCGTCGTATTCGACAGCGCGGACTGTGCACCGATGGTATTTGGCAATATTTTTATTGAAACAAACGGAAAAATGACCCACGGGGCAACGGTCGCCGCAAAGGCTCAAAAGATCGACCTTAGGGTACAAAGCCTCACCGTCGACGCAACATCGTCTATTGACGTGTCGGGCCTGGGTTATTTGGCCAAAACGGGGTGGTCCAACCTTACACAATACGGCACCTGTACCAACTGCGGGGGCAGTCACGGTGGCCGTGGTGGCGCGTCTTCTTCGGCCAATACAGTCGGTGTCACCTTCGGACAATACCGTAATCCCCAGTTCCCTGGAGGCGGAGGAGGAGGCGGTATCGGCGGCGGGCTCGTTCGCATTGAAGTGACCAATCCTGACGGCGCCATCACGCTTCATGGTAAGATCATGGCCAACGGAACTGCCAACAACAACGGCGGCGGTGCCGGCGGTGGTGTTTATCTTAGCGCCCCGGTGGTCCAGGGCAACGGTGGAATCGAGGCCAATGGTGGAGCAGGCCAAACCTGCTGCGGTTACAACTCCGGCGGCGGCGCCGGGGGGCGTATCGCCATCGTGTCTGCGAAAGCCCTGCTCGGCGCGTTCGCATTCGACAACCACGGCGTCAATCTGAAGGCATTTGGCGGTGCCGGATGGGCCAACGGTGGCGCCGGTACGGTCTTTATTCAACGTACCAACGACCTTTGGGGAACGTTGGTTATCGACAACAACAATCTCGCGTCAAGCAGCGGGTCGACGCCCCTTGTGGATATCGGTACCGGCAAACTGGAGTTGTTGACCGACACCACTTTGACCGATGTGGATATCGCCAACCGACCGGTCAATTTCTATGCCGGTTATACGGTCAATCCAAACGTATCTCAGGGTAGCAGCAACACGCTGACCGACGACGAGATCTTTATGGTCATCAGCAACACCAACGACACCCTTGTTGTGGACCAAGGACTTGTCGATGTGACCGCGCCGGGGCAAACCTATCGCGCAATCGATGTGTTGGACAACCTGGAGATCCGTGGCAAAGCCGCCGTCAAGACCACCGGTGACCTACTGGTATACTCCGGAGACTGGTCGTCCAAGAATCAAGAAAGTTTCGTACTGGGCGGTGAACTTTTGTGTACGACATTGGAACTCGTACATGTCAACAACATCAAGGCAGTCAACGGTGTGCTTCAGGTCACCGAAATCATCGGCCACGGTCAGAAAAATTACCCGTTCGTATACGCTTTGTCTCAATCCACCCTTGCTGCAAGCTCCTGGAATGTCGCATTTGCGTCCGCGGTATCGAGCACAATCAATGCGGGAACGATCAACGCGTTAAGTGACTTAACTTTTGACAATAGCACGGTCACTTTAAGCCTGGATCAGGTGGATGTAGCCGGCACCCTCAAACTGACGAACAATTCTTTGTTAAAACACACCGCTTCTACCGCCGACTCGCCGCGGCGCGTTGTTATCAACGCCGACGGCGTCGATGTTGACTCGACCAGCAAAATCGACGTAACCGGCCTCGGGTACCCCGCGGGGGTATCCCTGGGAACCACCGGTAACTTAGCAGCGAAAGGCAAATCCGGTGGAACCCACGGAGGCAACGGCAGCGCGGGGAGCGACGCAAAAACAATCGGTCTTCCGGTTGGTAATCTGTGGGCACCATTTGTTCCCGGCGCCGGCGGCGGCACGGGCGGTGCAGGCGGCGGTGTCGTACATATCAACGCCACCCACGGAGTAATGATCAACGGTATTATCCAGACCGATGGCGCGGCAAACAACAACGGTGGTGGAGCGGGGGGATCGGTGTGGATTGTTGCGGAAACGTTGGGCGGAACCGGATCGATTCGAGCGCGCGGTGGCGCGGGTCAGGCCTGTTGTGGTTACAACTCCGGCTCGGGCGGTGGTGGACGTATCGCTGTTTATGTCGACACCCTTCAAGGCGGATTTGCATTGCCGACAACCGTTACTTCTCTCCTTGCCAACGGCGGCACCGGATGGTCAAACGGCGGCGCCGGCACCATTTTCGTCAAAACCGCAGGCCAGCAGTTTGGGGATTTGATCGTTCACAACCAGGGAATCACGTCCGCCGCCAACAGCACACCGCTTATCAGTATTGGCGACGGCATCATCGACGACATCACTCCGGATTCGCTGACCGATCTGACTGCAAATTTTGGTGAGCTAAATTACCTGGCCAATATGCCCATCAATCCCAATATCAATCAGGGCAGCGACAATTCTTTGGCGGACGACATTACATTCTTTGTCACCACCAACGGGACAACATCATTGGGTTTCGGCCCCGGAACCGATCTCACAACGGTAGCGTCTACGGGGTCGACCTATCGGTCGTTACACTCCTTTGACAACCTACAGGTAAGCGGCGGGGGTAAACTGTTTACAAACGGAGACTTGTTGGTAGTAGACGGAGATCTCACAAGCCTCAACGACACCTCCATGGTCGTCATGGGGTCGGTATCGGCCCAACGAATCGATCTCGCCAACTGTACACAACTCGTGGTGGAACAAGGTGGCCTAACCGCCGATTTGATCCTCGCCGGGAACACCGTAGCCGCCCCGTTGTTGTACACCTTCAACCAGTCCACAATCGCGCTCGGTTCGCTTCATGCCGACAGCGTGTTGGTCAACGGCGGAACCGTTACGGTGGGCACCGCAACGGCAGACGCAAACGTAACATTGGACGGTGGCGCCATTTTTGAGGTGACCCAGGACAACATGTGGATAGACGGCACATTGCTTTTGACTGGCAACAGCACGTTGCGGCACACCGCTACGACCGCAACGCAGGTGTATCGCGCTGTGGTCGATGCAGGAAACGTCACGATTGGTGCCGGCAGTGCAATTGACGTGTCGTCCCGCGGGTATGTCGCAACCCGATCCTTCCAGAATACCACCACGTTGGGTTCTCAAGGGAACAGCGGTGGTTCACATGGTGGTCTCGGTGCCGCCGGCAGCCAAGCCAAGGTTGTCGGTACCACCTATGACAACCTGTGGGCTCCGGACGAGCCGGGTGGAGGCGGCGGCAACAGTCAAGGAGGAGGCGTCGTCCAACTAACGGTCAGCGGTAATTTAACGATCAACGGGGCGATCCGTGCCAACGGAGCATATGGTACGGCGGGCGGCGGCGCCGGTGGATCGATTTTAATTACGGCGAAGAACGTCGACGGCACCGGAATCCTCGAAGCCAAAGGCGGAGCCGGGGAAACCTGCTGCGGTTACGGAGCAGCCGGTGGCGGTGGTGGTCGACTTGCACTTTATTATCAGTCCCTTCAGGGCGGATTCGGCCCGGCTACCCTTTTGAGCCGATTGGATGTGCGGGGTGGAACCGGATGGGCGAATGCCGCCGCCGGAACGGTGTTTCTGAAAGGACCAAGCCAGACGTGGGGTGACCTGATCGTCGACAATGAAGGGGTGGAAGCAGCCGTCATGACCCAATTGGTTGGCCCGGCTCAGGGAACATCCGATTCGTTGACGACGACTTCGTTAACCGATCTCGACGCTAATTTTGTTGGCGGATTGTACAAAGGGGTCAGACTGAATCCTAACGTTCTGCAGGGAGATCCACACTCTTTGATCGACGACCAAACGTTTGTGATCACCGACAACACACAGACGGTCTTAAACTTAGACGGTAATCCGGAAATCGGAGGACCCGCGGGGTCTACTTATCGCAGTCTGTATGTCTTCGACAATCTTGAAGTGGTCAACAAAGGCAAGCTGAAGTCTCTTGGAGACATATTGGTGTTCGAAGGAGACTGGGCGTCACAGGACACGACCACATTTCAAATGTCGGGGGTCATTGATGCTCAAACGGTGGACATCGCGTTGACCGAGGTCGTTTCGGTCAATGGTGGAATCAACGTTACAAAACTACAAGGAAACGGTCAACCAAGCGCCCCGGTCCATTACGGCTTTACCGGCAGCACCATTACGCTTCCAACCCTTTCTGCTCAGTCGGTACAATCAACTGGTTCTACTCTCAACGTCGGTACGTTGACTGTTGCCGGCGACATGAGCGTAAACGGAGGCACCCTTGAAATTCAGAACACAACCATGAATATCGGTGGGAAACTCGTGTTGACAGGCAATTCCATCGTACGCACCACGGCAACCACGGCGTCTAAGTGGTATCCATTGGAATTGACCGCTACAAACCTGGTGATTGACAACGGAAGTGGAATTGATCTGACCGGTCGTGGTTACTTGGCCAAAATCGGATTTGGCGGTGCCGCAGCCCCAGCATCCGCGGGCAACAGCGGAGGTTCCCACGGTGGATTCGGAGCCAAAGGAAGTCAGGGGGCAACGAACGGAATCACCTATGGCGATTTGTTTACACCGGTGCTCCCCGGTGGGGGTGGAGGCAACAGCGTAGGTGGCGGCGTCGTTCGATTGACCATCAGCGACACGTTGACCATCCATGGTTATGTGCGTGCCAACGGCAGTTATGGAACGGCTGGTGGCAGTGCCGGCGGCTCGATCTATATCGAAGCCAATAAGTTAACCGGCAACGGTACGATTGAAGCCAAAGGAGGGGTTGGAGAAACCTGCTGCGGCTATGGAGCAGCAGGCGGAGGTGGTGGGCGCGTCGCTCTTTATGTGGGCGCATTGGAATCAGGCTTTGCGGAAGGCACCCTCCGCCAACGTTTAGACACAAGCGGTGGATCGGGGTGGGCAAACGGTGCAGCGGGAACCATTTATCTTGCTCGTCCGGACAGTGTGTACGGCGACCTGATCGTGGACAACAAAGGAATCAACGCACCCAACGCAACAACGCTTTTGGTCGGCCCTCCCGAGGGTCAAAATGAATCCGTAACTGCGACAACACTGACCGACCTACAAGCCAATTTTACTGCTGGCCTTTACGCGGGGGTCCCGCTCAATCCGAACGTCACCCAGGGGTCTCCCCATGATCTCTCTGACGATGCCGTGGTGTTCGTAAACACCAACTCCGCTACGGTGCTGTCTCTCAACAATGATCCCACGGCGTTTACCCTACCGGCAGATACCTATCGCACGTTGTATGCGTTCGACAGCCTGGAGATCGAAGGAAAAGCTCGCCTGGAAACATACGGAGACCTGTTGATTACCGAAGGTGACTTCGACTCGCAGGACTCTACTACGTTTGCG
>JABWCM010000429.1 GCA_013360285.1 Myxococcales bacterium | reverse complement strand
GGTTGCCCATTCGGAACAATGAGGTCCGCGACCGTCGAACAAAGCACGTCACCGGCCGTCCACGAGCCGGAGGACTGGCTCGATTTAGTTTGTTCCCACGCCATTCGCGACGCGAGATAACCAGCCAGGTACGGAATACAGCAAGCACTCGGGCACTTGGACGTATTGTCGGTGTGTGTGTACCCTGCTCGGTGGGAAACTTCATGCACAATCGTCCCTGCCCACTGATCGACAGTCCGGCAATTGAGCCGGTTACACGCAAGCAAAACCGGACCACTTTCGCCACCGTCCCACGCAACGGTGCTGGGGAGGTGCGCATACTTTACGTCAACGGTGATCTTGTTGCGCAGTTTCTCGCGCAACAGTTCGACATTCCACGGTCGTGATGAAACGACGCGAGCATCGTCCGCGCAGTCGTGCTTGGTTGGGTCGCACATTTTGTCCTCCTCCAACACCTTTTCCCAAATTGTTTTCATTTGGTCATCAAATTCCTTGGAGAAGACGACGTCGGCCGCAAGCTGCAACGCCCTCTCGATTGTAGCGATGTGCTCGTATGGAACCGTGATTTCGGTCGTCACGGCAGATTGGATCCCGTCGTGTTCTGGAATCGAATAAGAAACCTGTCGTGTCACGACGCCCGAACAGCAACAAGATAGCCAGATGGCTCCGCAAAGGACGCCCACGAGTTCCCGGGTGGTGGCCGGAACAACGTGTCGTCGGATCGTACTTGAAGGAAAAAACATCATAAACCTCACCTATTTTCAAAGAAGACGAAGCGCCAGGTACAGTACGTCTGTGTCTGGGCATGGGGGACGGCTAAGCGGCATCATGGTTGGCAAAAGGCCCGCGCCACATCTGATACATTAAAAGGCCTTTCTCGCCGGTGCGCGACTAACCAGCATGTCACTTAACTCTTTGAGGCTGTGAAAAAATCGCTGCGCGCCCTGGTGCCGGCGACTTTTGGCCGACTTGGCTCCGAAAAACCCTGCGCCATATTCCCGATATAACTCGGATTTTTCAAAACCAATTCGGCGCAAAATCCACGCCCAAAACCTGCGCCCATATTTTTTCACAAACTCTTACTGAACTTGTCTATTTCCTGAACTTGTCTATTTCTGGGTCACCGTTTACTGCCGCCCCCATTTGACCAGGTCTACGAAGTTGACATAGTAGGCTACAAACACCGAAATCCGAAACGCGGCGTCCGGTTCGCTCCCCCTGCTTTGTTCCTGAAGCTCCAAAAATGGGGTATAGACGGCGTCAACGCCAATGACTACGGCGTCTTCGGGAGTGCCGAAGAGTGTTCCCAACTGGAAACCCGGACTCAAAAACGCGTTCCATTTGGGTGCGACCGAGTTGTCGACGTTTCCGCCGTAGGCCGCGAACTGTCCCAAGTCGATGGGATAGACCATGAGATGAAATCCCCAGCTTATGCCTGTTGGGTTTTTGCCGACGTTGGGGAGTTGTTGGTATCCCAGACCCAACGGCAACGAAAGTTGGGGGAGCAGAAATTGGGCATTGTCTTGGGAGCCGCCCACCGGGAAATCCAACCCACCGACCCGGAATCCCACCGGGCTACCCACCGTGATCACGTTCCGTTGGGACAATTCCGAACGACTCCCAAACGCATCGATGATCGATTCGACGGCTTGTTTCCGGGCCTCATGTTTTTCTTCCTCGGTCAACGAGGTTGTACCGTCGGTCCGGACGTAGGTCTTGACGTAATTTAAGAGTCCAGACAGAACCGTCATCACGTTGCGATAATACGGGCGGGCGGTTGCGGTACGTCCCGTGGCATCATTCATGAGCACGACGGTCCATACCCCCTCCAACACACCGGCCGCATCCCCATCGACCACCGCGAGGGCAATGGATCGCAGTGTTTCCACCGATTTTCGGGCTTTGGCTTTCGCATCTGTAGTGAGGGACTCATCGGCTTCCAGCGTTATCAACGCGATGTCGAACGCCAGGTTGATGGAGGTTTTTGTAAGTTGTTTCGGCGGGGTATCGGGGCGTGGTGAAAAAATCTCCTGGGATCGGGCGACCAGCAACGACACTTCGTGGAGGTCGTTGAAATGATCCTTACACGCCGTGACGTCCATAAACTGTTTTGGGGTCGCCAAAATATTGGAAATGAGCCGGGCATCACATCGTTGAGCGGCGTGGCAAATCGCCATTGCGGCAAAAATCAGAGCGGTTCGACAACTGCCTGCCGTTTTCGAATCTTTGACCTGTTTCGCCGCTTCCCGCGCCAAGTCGGTCAACAAAATCTGCGCTTCCGACCGTGGATCGATCGATTTTTCATAAACCAACATGGTGATGATCGCGCGCACTCTCGCCAACATCGGTTTGACAAACCAATCATAATCATGGGGCACCGTGCCGAGGTGTTGATACTCGAACCATGCAAAAACGATGTCGGCTGCGTCCAGAATCAGTGCCCGAAACAACGCGGCAACCTGGGAAGAAAATCGTTCCAATCGGAGGCCATCGATGGCGGCGCAGGTTCGGGGCAGCAGATAATGGGGATCCTTTATCCCGTCAATTACGAGACCGACATTCACAGGACGACCGTCCTTGTTCAACTCCGTGGTGAAGTTCGCTTCAAACCCCATTTGTTCGGTCGTCAACTCCGTGCATACGTATTGGGTCAACATCCGCCGCAACATCCGGGCGGCCCCTTCGCGGGCACGTTCGACGGCAATTTCGGCCAGAACACGAAACACTTCTTCGACGACGGGAGGCAACGTGATGAATAGACTCCGCCCACCGGCCGTGCCGCCGGCGGTGGAGCCCAGGCTTT
>JABWCM010000252.1 GCA_013360285.1 Myxococcales bacterium | reverse complement strand
AAAAGATGAGCTACTGGGCGGAAATGTCGGCTAAGTCCAAATATTACCTAGCCATTCTCTTTCTTGAAACCGGCGACATCCGATCGTCATTGGAACTGGTGGAAGAAACGATCCCCATCTTTAGGCACTTGGGCATGACAACAATGGAAAACGACTCAGTGGACGTTCAGGCCCAGATTCTTGCTTTTCTTGGCCGCCAAGCGGAAGCGGAAAACTTAAGAACACAACATCTTATACGAATCGGTACCCCGGACCCATGCATGACAGGGCATTGGAACAACAACTCAGCGTGGGACCGATTGATGCTTCGTGAACAACAGGGAACGGCAAGTACCCCCGACCCTCGACCTTTGTTGTTGAAAGCCGCCGACATCTTTGCTGGCCAGTGTGCGACCCGCAGGAACTGGTGGCGGGCAAACATATTTGTCAACCTGGCGTTAGCGGAAACCCAATTGGGCAACCTCGATGCCGCCGAAGGTTATCTTACCGCAGCCCGACTCCAGGGCGAGACCTTGACCGGTTCCATCGCCGAGTGGGCGAAAGAAATCGAAGCCCGAATTGCCCTGGCGCGCGGCGACTTGGATCGAGCGTGGCAATTGTGGTGTTCCTCAGCATGGGATACCGGCTGCTTACCAGTGCTGGCCGACACTGCACAAACCACAATTTACGGGGAGTCTTCCTCAGAAATATTCATTCTGGCACTCCTGGGACGAGCCCAGATCGTTTTGTTGCGGGCCGATTCTACAACCGCAGAACGATTGCTTCTCACCGCAAGCAATCACCTCGAAGAACAGTCGGCCTATGTGCCGCTTGGCGAAGGAAAGTCAACTTTTGTGGGAAGTCGTTCCAAAGTCAGCCGCACGTTAGCTGATCTGTACATCCAACTGGACCGAAAAGACGATGCCGCATGGGAACTTCGCCGCGCAAACGCTCAAATTCTGGGCGTATTTCAGACCATCGACAGCTTGGACGGCATGACTACCGAAAAACGCCGGACCCGCATGGAACGGCTCCAGCGGTATCACCAGGCCCGCGCCGAAGCCGCGGCAATATCCGCCGAGCTCCAACTGGCTCCCAGAAACCAAATCGCCATCTTGCAACGCCAAGCCGACGATGCAAAACGAACGGCAACTCGGTTGTTGGACGAATTGGCGTCCGATCAAAAAACAACCTTGGAAATGGCCAACAGACCACCACCGGGCGAACTGTGGTTGCTTCTTGCCCCTATCGGAACCACCTGGGGAGCGATTTGGCAGTGGGAGACCCAATCGCTCCATATCCCCCTGCCTGATCTGAATACACCCATGGCTCCCGAAACTCTGGCCGACATTTTGTTTGCGCCTGTGGCAACTGTCCTTGAAACGACCAACCATCTTCGGATCACCTCGATTGGAGCAGCGACGGGCATCGACGTCCACGTGTTGCCCTGGAACAACGCCCCGCTCCAAAACCAACTCGTGGTGGATTATTGGGTACCCGGCGCCAAACCCATAATGGAACTACCGAGTACCGGTAAACCGTTGGTCATTGCCGATCCGGGCGAAAACCTGCGGTTTGCACGGCAATTCGGCGAACAAGTTACCAAGCAGTGGAAGGTTTCCGGACCGGCGCCGGATGTCCTGCGTGGTGAAAACGCCACACGCGAAGTGGTATTGAACAAACTGCCCCTACATTCGACATTGGTTTATGCCGGCCACGCACGTAAAGGAGGCCTCGACGGGCGAAACGCCGCAATCTTGTTGGCTCACGATACCGAGTTGTCGGCCGCCGATCTCGTTACACACCAACCATTGCCGCAAATGGTTGTGTTGTCAGCTTGCGAAGCCGCCGAGAGCCAACCGGAAAGCATCGCCCCGGGTCCGGGAATGGCCCAGGCCTTTTTGTTGGGGGGAAGCCGCATGGTCATCGCATCGGTACGCCCGGTGGACGACCGATGCGCCGGTTTGTGGACCGAGTGGCTCTTGGAAAGGTGGACTCAATCCACCGAAGAAAATCTGTGGGAAGCTTATTTAAGCGCCACAGAAAAAATGCGTGGTCAAGAACCACGCTGTGATTACGGTATGTTCCGGGTTTACCGAACACCGGTGATGTAGACACCAGCACAGGCAACGCCTCCCCACAGGGACAAAGGATGTGGTTTATGCCAACAATACGAATAAAGCTCATTGTCACGTTGTCGTTATTCATCGCGTGGGTAGGCGGGTGGTCGTGCACCAACGGCGAAGCACCTCCAGATTGCCCGGAGTGCAAGGAGTGCCCGCCGAACGTGCAGAAACCACCGTGCCCACCGTGCCCACCCAGCCTACCCAGCCCACCGACCCTAAGGTCCGGCACCCAACAATATAAAAAAACCATACTCTGTAAACACGAAGCCACCTCCGACTCCCCGTGCCCAAACCAGGGACTTCCCACCCCCGGTGGGGCATTGTGGAAGGTCACGAAGCTTGGCTCGGTGTGGGATTCCAGCCCGAATTCCAACTGGTGCAGTTATGAATATTCCTTTCCAAACAATATGCCCTTCGTTCTGAGGGACGACGTTTTGATAGACCGCATCACAAGATCGAACCCAGACAAAAAATTGGACTGCAGAATGGACAATACCCTAGTGGTGCCGTTGCAAACACCATCCGCCGATTTGAACAAAATGGCAACGTATCCTGGCTTTTACACCGTGCTTGCCCAAGAGGCAGGAATCACCTCTTTTTGTGCGGACGACTCCAACGAAGCGAACAACAACAGTCGAGTATTGGTGGCACTCATCGACAACCTGCCGCCAAACCCACCCGAGTCGGGAGGCACCAAAAAAATCGGCTGGGGGAAGATGGACCGTCATGGAACCACGCTGGGTTTGATGATCAGGGAATTTTCCGGGGTCGCCCCAGCTCTGGGCCAAGACGGCAACGCGTGCGGCGCCGAAGTATTGTCGGTTCTAGCGCTGGACGCCACCGTGGACCAAACCGCCCCGGGAGCCAGCATCAAGCTGATTTCGCAGCCTGACGGCGGCAACGCAGGCACCCCATCCAGTGTCGCAAATGCCATCTGGCAAGCACTGACAGTCTGGAAGGAATCTCACCAGGGCAAAAAGCTGATTATTAACCTTTCGATCGGCTGGGAGCCGGAATTTGAGCGCGAACGGGTGAACACGGATGGTCCCGTTTTTGCCGCGCTTCAGCAAGCCGCTTCCGACGGTGCTCTCATCATTGCCGCAGCCGGCAACCGTTCGTCTTTTGCCAAAGAATACAGCGGGCTGATGTATCCCGCAGCGTATGCCGGTCAAAAGTGGGACTGCGGGTTGGTTACACCTTGTCCGTTGCTTATCCCGGTATCCGGAGTGGACCAAAATGACAATCCAATTGTCGTAGCACGACAATTTGGCATCACACCGCTGTTGGCGCCGGCGTTGGCGGCACTCGGAAATCCCCAATTTCTGGCTCCAGCGGCTCCCGCCGATGCCAAGTTTACGTCCATGACGGGGACATCCGTTTCTGCCGCGTTGGTTACCGCCGCCGCCGCTCGAGTGTGGTCGCTCAATCCCGACGCCACCGCTCAAACGGTCATGCAACGAATCTGGGCAACAGCAAGACCAGCGAAAACAGACAGCGCACTCAGCCCTATTACCGCAGAAAGACTGATACCGCACATTTGCCATGATGGGCTTGCTTATTTCCCTTCCTGTAGCGGTTCAGATGAAGGTGTGATGCCAAAAATCGTCTCGTTTTGCCACGCTGAAGATGACAACAAAACAAGTAATGACCCCTGTTATGCGACAATTGAAAAACGCAGTAATTTTTTTGCCAACACTCCCTCCGCAACGAATGGAACGAGCATCAAGGTAGAAAAACTAGTGTCTCTGGACCCGACACAAATCTCCGCCGAATGTGGACAAGACATGCACTACTACTATCCCGCCGGAACGACCCCCAATGGCGGTGACCCCAAATCCGTTTGTCCGCATATGGTCTGGACATCGAAAAAATATAAATCATCGGTGTCAACCCAAGTTGTTGAGCCGCAACCAACCGGCTGCGGCTGCGACGACTGTCTGGTGATCCATCAAAACGGCCACCTTTACGATGTTCGGTTATACGTCAGTTCGGAATGTTTTAACCTCGTGGACCCCCATATCACGTTGACCCGGCAGAGTGGGGGACCATTGTCGGTCCGACTTGGGGCAACTCTCCCGACCGGGCAGGCGGTAACCTTTGAAGACGTTGAGCTGATCGACTACACTACCTATGACCAAGCGATTGTCACAGCGACCGATGAATCCGAAGACGAACGTCTCATCATGACCCAGCTTATCCAATAACCCACCTTGGTCGGTTTCGTATCGAAGTTAATGAAGATAGTGCAACTTGAGTTGCAACAAAGTGTGTTTCTATAAACCTGACATGACAAAAAATGTCACATTTTTCGGATCAACCTTGGTTTACACGCCGCTCGTAAGCCGATTTGCCCAAACCGCAACCTTTTGCCATAGTCCTACCCCCAGGTTCCATTTCCTGGGTACCTATCCACACCGACCCAGCGCAAAGCAGATGCGAGGTCCGTCATGACGAAACCACTTCTTCCTGTTGCCCTTCTGTTGATTGTTCTTGCCGTCATCGCCATGGTTTATTTCAAATGGTGTAACGAAGAACCATCGCCGAACCCAACGCCGCCTCCTACCACCACTCCCACGCCTCCACCCTCTACATCGGCAGCGTTGACCCAGTTTGTTTGCCGTTATACTCCCACCGATGACGGGCCGAGTTGTCCCGCGCCCAACTTTGCGGGTCTCGCAACAGGGGAGCGATGGGCGGGCAACACGTTGTCCGATGTCCGGGACACGGGGGACCGGCGGCTGTGGTGTGTTTATGACTACATGGAAGACCTAACGCAAATTGCCGCAAACGCCCGCCGGGGTCAGGACAACCTGCGTACTCAGCTTGCGGGTCTCGCGCCCAATCGGTTGTTCTGCGAAGTCGACAATACGGTGGCGGTGGGTCTTCAAGGAGACGTTCCACCTCCTGAATCACTTTCCGACCTGACCACTTATCCGGGGTTATATACCTCCTTGGCGCAACAAGCCGGTGTCCGTAATCGGTGTCCATCGGGGTCTCCGTGGACTGATCGTTCCAGTCCGGTACTGGTGGCCGTCATCGACAATGTACCCCCAAACCCCAAAGAACTCGGCGGAACCCGAAAAATCCGCTGGGGCAACATCGACCGCCATGGAACCACCTTGGGGTTGTTGATTCGCGAGTTTTCGGGCCGCGTTCCGGCAAACCCGGACACACCCGGCTCCCAGGAGACCTGTGGTGCAGAAGTGTTAACAATGTTGGCGTTGGACACGGTGATTGAAACGTCCCCAACCGGAGGATTACGGAGGACACAGACCGAAGGCGGTACCGTGGGAACCCAAGCCAGCGTGGCGCGAGCCATTGTCAATGCGGTAAATGTTTGGCAGGAAACCAACTCAAAACAAAAACTCGTCATCAACTTGTCGATCGGGTGGGAACCAGGGCAAAACACGTTTGGCGAATCCAGCAACCCGGTTTTGGACGCCATTCGTTTTGCGGTCGAAAAAGGCGCGTTGATCATTGCAGCGGCCGGTAATCGGCCGTCTTTGGCCGATGTATATCAAGGACTCATGTATCCCGCAGGGTATGCGAACTTATCTTACGATTGTAGCGAAGAAGAACGGTGCCCATTGGTGGTTGCTGTCTCCGGGATAGACGGCGAAAATCGGGTACTTACTACCTCGCGTCCGTTGGGCACTCCCCAACTGTTGGCCCCGGCACAGGCGGCTTTGGGCAATCCCGACCACCTCGCAAAAACACCTCCCGAGGGATCTACGTTGTCTCCCATGACCGGCACATCGGTGGCCGCAGCGTTGGTATCCGCGGCTGCGGCCAGGGTGTGGTCTCTTGAGCCCAATCTGGAACCTCATGAAGTCATGAAACGCATATGGAGGACCGCCCAACAACTGCCAGAGCCAAACGAATTACCGGTGATGACCACCACATCGATGATTCCATCCATTTGCCACACCGTGTCTTATGCAACCTGCGACACCGACGTGCCTGTGAAACCGCGGATCGTGTCGTTTTGCCATGCAGACCAAACCGTACCCACCAACGAGCCATGTTATCAGACCATCGCTGATCGTGCGGAAATCGTTAAATCAACCCAACATGATGGAGCCACAGTCACGTATACCGAAACGGGAACGTTTACGGTTTCCCCAAACCACCCCTGCGGAGCGAACTTTACATACCGATTTGCTGGCTCGGTGATGTCTGCGGACGCGCCCATTATGGAATTATGCCCCGAAAAGGTTTGGAAAACCGAATTGGCAAACCTACGTATTGCGCCGGGACCCATATCAACCCCGGTAGTGGTGCCTCAACCCAACGGATGTGGTTGCGAGGATTGCAGTTTGTATCTGCCCAACGCAGCAATACCCACGCAATACAACCTGTCGTTGGCGTTGTGTGCATCGTCGCCTGTTGTCTACACACCGCAGCTTACGTTGATCAACCCAACCACGCAAGCGACCCAAACCATCCGATTGGGACTCGACACGTTAGAACCCGACCAACGGATCCTTGTTTCCAACATTGAAATCAAGAACTTGGCGGATTTTACCCAGGCCATGGTCACCGGTAGGGACACACCAACCGGGGGCAGCACCCGGCTGCTGATGAGCCAGGTCCTTCAATAACCCGGGGCGCCAGGATCGGTTTCTTGCGTCTTTTGGGCAGCGCTACTACAACAGCATGACGTTCGTTTGGCACGTGTTTCGACGCTTTTTTGAGGGTCCAACCAACAACCGACCTGTGGAGACACAATGGCACATACCGAGTTGCACAAACCTCATTCCACTGACCCGCCGGACAGCGGAAACCCACCCGGCCTGGTCACGCGTGTACTGGCTTGGGTGGAAAAAATCGGCAACAAACTTCCTGATCCGGCGGTGCTGTTTGTTCTTGCACTGTTGATTACCTGGGTTGTTTCAGCGTTTTTGGCCGGGTTGACTTTTGAAGTCCCATCGGTCGACGGCGCCAAAACCAGAACGGTTGCCAACCAGTTGTCGGGTCAGGCGCTAACCACGTTCCTTGCAGACATGGTGAAAACATTCACGGGGTTTCATCCTTTGGGAGTGGTACTCGTGGCGTTGTTGGGGGTCGGGGTTGCTGAACACAGTGGGTTTATTAACGCGGCGCTCAAACGCCTATTGGGGGTCACACCGGCCTTCTTGTTGACCCCAATGCTTGTATTGGTGGCCATCCTAAGCCATACAGCAGCCGACGCCGGTTATGTGTTGGTGATCCCACTTGGAGGAGTGATCTTCCATGCGGCCGGGCGCCATCCGCTGGCAGGAATAGCCGCCGCGTTTGCCGGGGTATCGGGCGGGTTCAGCGCCAATCCGATCCCATCCAGCTTGGACCCGCTGTTGCAGGGTCTGACCCAGGAAGCCGCCAAAATCATCGATCCCGCCCGAACAGTAAACCCCTTATGTAACTGGTTGTTCACCGGAGTCAGCACGTTTGTCATCATCGGCGTTGCCTGGTTTATCACCGACCGCATCGTTGAACCGCGGCTCAAAAACACCACAGTCGACGGCGACAAAGATGAATTGCCAACCATGGGAGACATGACGCCGCCTGAACGTCGTGGATTGTCCGCCGGATTGTGGTCCATGTTGGCGGGTATTTTGATATTGGTGGCGTTGAGTTGGCCCGCGTCATCTCCATTAAGAGCCCAGCCATCCGGCGAATTGACCGGGCATGGTTCTCCTCTCATGGCATCCATTGTCCCGCTCATCTTTCTGTTATTCCTGCTGCCCGGCATCGTCTTTGGTTGGGTGAGCGGTACGTTTTCCACACACCGAGACGTTATCAAAGGAATGAGCAAAAGTATGGCCACTATGGGGTATTACATCGTCATGGCCTTTTTTGCTTCGTTGTTTATCTACTCATTCAATCAATCTCAACTGGGGGCATTGCTGGCAGTCCAAGGAGCGTCAGCATTAAAAGCATTGGCCATGCCGGGACCGGTAACGGTTATTGCAGTCATTTTATTGTGTGCCACTGTAAATCTGGTTATTGGATCCGCCTCGGCAAAATGGGCATTGCTGGCACCTATTTTGGTGCCGATGTTGATGCAGTTGGGCATTTCGCCGGAACTAACCCAAGCCGCTTATCGAGTGGGTGATTCCACCACCAACATCGTCACCCCACTGATGCCTTACTTTCCCCTGGTGGTGGCCTTTGCCCAACGGTATGTCAAAAAGACCGGAATCGGCACGATGGTATCGTTGATGTTGCCGTACATGGTTGGATTTATCGTCACGTGGACACTGCTTCTGATAACGATGTGGCTTCTGGGTATTCCACTAGGGGTACAGGGGGGGTACAGCTATCCCTAATCGTTTCGGGTTAGTTAGGTTAGGTTAGGTTAGGGACAGTTGGCGATAGGGTTATACACACATAACCCATTTGTTCCGCACAAATCCACGCTACAGGGGTTTCCGTCGTTACACGCATTGGGCACCTGAGCGCAATCGGTCAACCGAAAAACAGCAACCGCACCATTTACGAAACCGGTCAACGTTTTTCCTTGTCCGGAACCCGCCAACGCCGAAAACACAAGCCCCGTTGGTGCATCCGCAGCGATGGTCTGTTTAAGCGTTACATGAAATTCCATCGTCAGCGTGTCGCCAACCCAAACGTTGTTGTTCAGATACGCATCAGAAACCACCTTGGTCGGATTTGCAAAGTTAACAAGAGAAACGGTACCGGTGCCCGTCCACTTGGTCGGATCTTTTGGATTGAGGTCCACCGTGTGACCACTCGGAAACAACGTCGAAGGTGGCGTGGATGCCGATGTACATGGCGGCATTCCGTTTGGACCAAAACAGATCAAATCCATCATGCCCTTGGGTGTAATCGCCGCAGCGTCGTATTGGATAGTGAATGTGGTCTGCGAAGGTGCCGGCATGTTTTGGGTAAGCCGACCGATGTGGATCGGACAAATCTTGGTCTCACCAACATTTCCCGACAAAGCGCAAAAAACACCCGCGGGTAAACACGATCCGGAAAAAATAGGGGCATGTTTACACCCTGCCGTCAAGTCGCAGGAGTCGATAGTGCAGGGATTGGTGTCATCACACGCCGCGTCGGAAGGGGTTTTCTGGCATCCGGACGCTGTGCAGATATCCGTCGTACAAGCCACATTGTCATTACAAGCAGGATGGTTGGGGGTGGAAATACATCCTTGAGTCACGTCACAGGAATCCACCGTACAGGCAACCCCGTCGGCACAGTTTTTGGGAGGATTACAGCCTGTTTGTGGCACGCAGCCATCATCGGTACACGGATTGTCGTCAGGCAAACACTTCGGTGTAGTGCCGGCAACACATTCCCCACTGTCGGGATCACAACTTTCCTCGCCGTTACAAAAATTGCCGTCACTACAAACCGCGGTCGTAGTTGTGCAGGTTTTTGTCACCGGGTGGCAGGTGTCGACGGTACACTCGTTGTTATCGTTACATACCGTCGGCATCACGCTGCAATCGGCAAGGCTCAGCGTCAAGACCCCGCGAGATACCTCCCCGACCATTTTTGTGGCTTGAGTGGTCGCCCCTTTGACCCCGGAAACCCAGATTGGCTTGGGAGAGGTCATTGGAATTGTTTCATTGAGTTGCACAACAAGTTGAAACACCTCAGATTCGCCCACAAGGGTATTTTTGCTCCAGGCTGCATCCGACAAAATGGCGTCAGAATCGGAAACATTGAGAACCAACACGTTTCCGGCACCGGGCCAGGTGTCGACCGCGGTCGGTACAGGGATTACCTGGTGACCTTGGGGTGACAACAACGCGGGTGGTGTCGCAACATCACCACACGGAGGTCCTCCATTGTCGCCAAAGCACCCATAATCACGAAATTCCACCGTACTGACCGACGGCATGTCAAAAGTCACAACAAACTGCAGGCTGGCAGGCGCGGGTGTCGCCACGGTGGCCCGCGCAACACGGATGGGGCAGGTAATCT
>JABWCM010000251.1 GCA_013360285.1 Myxococcales bacterium | reverse complement strand
GTCCTGGCTGACAACGCCCAGGGTTATACGTACGCCAAACCATGCAGTTGCCAGGGTCTTCAAACGCGCGTACGGCGATTTAACCAAGTCCGGCTACCCGCCCGTTATCACGCCTGCACGTTGGAAAACTATCTGGAGCGAGACAACAACAATCTGATTAATTTAAAATACGAATTGCTAAGATATCGACAGCAGTTTGTCATAGGGACGACAGGATTGGTACTTTCTGGACCACCGGGTACCGGAAAAACCCATCTGCTGTGCGGATTATTGGGACATTTTGCTGTCGAACAAGGGATACAGGCGCGGTTTATTGACTTTGGTGACCTCACCACCCGTATTCGTCAAGGGTATGCGGACAACAAAAGCGACAACGAAATCATCGATGATTTGGTGGAAATTCCGGTTTTAGGATTGGATGAGCTGGGCAAAGGAAAGGGGTCGGATTGGGAAATTTCAGTGCTCGACGCTCTGGTGAACCGGCGGTACAACTCCGGAAAAACCACTCTGTTTACAACCAATTACGCCCTGAATTCGCCAGGCCAATCCAAGGGGCCCACTTCCGACCAGGTACAAGAAAAGTTGTCTCAGGCCAATCAGGGTGATCTTCGGCAAACAGAACAATTGCTCCGAAAATTGGGAACACCCACCCTGGAGGAGCGAGTGGGACCACGGATTTACTCCAGACTCAACGAAATGTGTTTCCTACGCACCTTAAAGGCAAGCGACATGCGCCAGGTCCGTCAGAAATCCATGGCGCGCCCAGTGGACTGAGAGGGACATTTCCTTATTTCCGCTGACATTCCGGGCATATAAATAACTCAAACACAACACTAAATTACTTAACTACAGCAACGGATTCAAGACGTCGGCACATCCCGGAAGCCCGGGCTTCCGGCCTCATCGCCCGTTGAGTACATGATGAAGCGCGCCCCCAACGCGCTGTTTGGCTGTGGTAGCCGAAGACCGGTGAAAAATCCGGGTTAGGGAGCTTTGGCACACTGTTCCGGCAAAACGCAGCTTGCTTTTCCACCGGGATCACTGACACAACACACTTCACCCTCGTTGCACTGGTCATCCGCGGTACATTCTGGGGCGACGGCTGTGCACTGGTCGGCAGCGACACACTGGGGTGCCGCGTCGCCTCCGCCATCGCAACACACCTGCCCTTCACCACATTGCGAGTCATTTTCACAGGTTGTGGGCTCGGGAGGCGTGCAGTCAGCAATCGGTTTACAACTTGATGTCGCTGCCCCTGGGTCTGGGCAACACGCCTGGTCAGCGCCGCATTCCGAGTCGGATTGACATCCCACAGGCGGTTTGGGCCCACACAATGTGCTGTCAAGACAGGTGTTGGTTCCTGTACCCAAGGGGTCGCAACAACTCTCACCGACCTCGCAATCAGCGTCTGAGGTACACGGTTCGGGTCCAAAACCACCGCACATGTCCGCTTCCATACAGGCGGGGCCGGTTCCGATGGGGTCACAACATTTTTGGCCACCGGAACAGTCCGTATCGGCTTGGCAAGGACCAGTTCCACCGGTAAGACACAGGTCTTTGGGTAAACAAGACTTCAAGAAGCCAAACAGATCACAACAAACCTCATCAATGTCGCATTCGGAGTTGGTTGTGCAGCCGAATCCTCCGCCACCGCCACCGCCTGAACCTTGACACAGGCCACCGTCAAGGCAGAAAGCCAGGCCCACACCCAGTGGATCACAACACACCTGGCCGTTGGGACAGTCGGCGTCGGATGTACATCCTCCAAAACCGCCACCGCCACTCTGGCACGACCCCGTCGGCGCACAAACCCCTTGTCCTAGTCCAAACATGTCGCAACATTCTTCGCCGACATTACATTCTGCGCTGGAAGCGCATGTACCCTGCCCGCCGCCACCGCCACCGCCGCCACCACCGCCGCAGGTGCCGGACGGTACACATCCTTTCACCGACCCCAAATTGCAGCATTGCAGGCCCAACGTACACTCAGTATCGGTTTGGCAAACGACAACTCCGCCCGCTGCGGAACATTCACCTGCGGCTTTGCAGCTCTGACCCTGCCCGGTGGCGCAGCACACCGTACCGCCGGCGCAACCCTGAGAGCAGTCCTTGGCCCCCCCGCCACCACCGCCACCTCCCCCGGTGCTGGGGCACGTACCCGCAATCGTACATTCGGAGTAGCCATTTGCTGCTTTACAACACTCTTTGCCGGGACCACACTCCGCATCGGTCGTGCAACCTGGTGGTAATTTAGTGGGACACGTATCGGGTGGTACGCAGTTGAGAACGGCACCAAAATCACAACACACTTTTCCGTTTGGACAGCCTTCGTCGGTATCCACATTGCATTTTGGAGCTGGTCCCGTATCCGGATCCTCAGCGACAACGTCGACGACGGCACCGTCGGAAACACCCGGAGCGTCCTCGGACTCCCCTTGAGTATCGCTGTTGCCGCCACCCGTCTCGTTGTTGTCAGACGACGTTGTATCCGCCGTCCCAATCATGTCTGCTGTACCTGAATCGTTTCCTTGCCCACCATCGGAGTCGCTGTCACAACCGGGCAACGAACTTACGGCCAGTGCCGTCATCAGGATCAGTCCAAATCGAACAAGCTCAGGTTTTGTCGAATAAAGCCGCATAGTCCGCCATCCTGCCCCACACCGCAACACCGCCGCCAATTTTACGCAGCAGCAGCCTCTTCGTCCGGGGCGAAATTTACATTAACTGACAACCAAGAATGTTAACTTAATGGAGTGCCGGAGAAGCGAGCGTGTCACAAGAGCAACTTTGGGATTTCAAACACTTCTTTCGATCTCGACACACCGACTTTCCGACCAGCCAGCGGCGGAAGCATACCAATGTGCGACCGGAGTCTCAAGCAGGATTGTTTTTCAGCGGCGGAAAATGAGTCGGCAACTAGTCGCAAACCATTCCATTCCATTGCAACAAACAGCAAAAGCAGGTAGATCGTGAACCCACTGGCACGGCTTGGTGGCAGTGTACAATCGTCTGGAACCATTACGACCCATCGTTCAGTTGGCGTGATGAGTGGGTTCCATTTGCGGAGGATCATTATGGTATTGGCATTCCGGGCGGGTGTCGTAGCACTGGCGTGCGGATTGGTTTTGGCAGTTGTGATGCACGCGGGATGCAGCAAACCTAAAAAGCGCATCCTCACAAAAGAGCAGCAACGTTCGATTCAAGACAGTATCTTAACTACCGCTCCAACCTTAGCGTCACCGATCAACGCTAACTTATCGGACAAAATCCGGTTGTTGGGTGTAGAGGTCAACCCGACAAAAGCAACGCCGGGAACCGAGGTTACGTTCACGTACTATTGGGAAGTTCTGGATGTACTGGAAGGCGAATGGAAAGTGTTCGGGCACCTAGAGCGGCCAGGAAAACGGCAGTTGCTGGACCACCATCCCGTACGGGATTTGTATCCCATCAAGGATTGGGGGAAAGGTCAAATCATCAAGGACGAACAAAAGATTACACTGGACAAGGGGTTTTCCAACGGGGAAGCCATTTTGTGGGTGGGCGTATTCAACGAACAAACCTGGAACGAAAAACAGGCCAACGATCGCCTCGAAATAAAAAACCCCAACGACGTGCCACACGACAAAGACAATCGGATTCGTGCCGCAACTTTGGTCATCGAAGGTTCGGCGGCAGCGACAACCGTCCCAGCGAATGGTCGACGCCCTAGATATATCGCACGTCAAGTAGAAGAGAAAATAGAAGTCAATGGAAAGTTGGACGAAGAGGCTTGGAAATCCGCTCCCAAAACGCGTACATTTGTACAACCCGACGGAAAACCGGGGAATGCCGCTTATGCGACCTATGCGAAGGTCGTGTACGACGAGACAAATGTTTATGTGGGATTTCAAGTCCAAGACGATGACATTCGGAGTACCTTCGAAAATCGCGACGAACCTCTCTGGGAACAGGATGTGGTGGAGATTTATCTGGACCCGGACAATGACGGAAAAAAATACGTAGAATTGCAGGTATCCCCGAAAAACGTGATCTTTGATGCGGTATTTGAATCGCATCGAAACCCGCCTTGGCGCGAAGCAGCGGCTGCGTCGTTGCCGATCCAATCGGCGGTTTCGGTGGACGGTACTGTCAACGAGGACGGCGGAGACGATAAGAGTTGGACCGTGGAGATAGCCATTCCGTTTACCGCAATTCCGGGAGTCACCGCCAAACCGAACACGGGGACTTCTTGGACCATCAATCTGTATCGCATTGATAACAAGGGTGCCCGAGACATGGCACACCAGGCGGTATGGGCGCCGGTAGGAGGCGATTTTCACAACTTGACCAATGCCGGGGATCTGACTTTTGCTGCGGCGATGACACGTCCGGCGACGCCACCGGCACCACCGGCAGAACTGCCCGCGGGCGCCGCTCCCGCACCCACACATCCACCGGATGGTCCAGGGGCGACACCTCCGACCCCCGCGCCGACACCGACAGGTACACCACCGACAGGCGAACCGACCCAACCACAACCCGGACAGAATCCGTGACCGACGACGCCAGCCATCGTGACCCAATTCGGCGTTTAGAGGGCATCATGACCCAACTTCGGGGACGGAACGGGTGCCCTTGGGACCGGCAGCAGACCCCTGAAACACTCAAACCGTACATTGTCGAAGAGTGTTATGAGGTATTGGACGCGATAGACGCTGGTGAACCAACTCATTTGTGTGAAGAATTAGGCGATTTGTTGTTACAGGTGGTATTTCAAGCGCAAATCGCCAAAGAGCGTGGTTGGTTTACGTTGGACGATGTGGGGAGAACCATCTCCGAAAAAATGGAACGCCGCCATCCTCACGTGTTTGGCGGCAATTTATCGGCCCACACCGCAAATGAAGTTGCTGAACAGTGGGAGAAAATCAAGGCCCAGGAAGGAAAGAGGACACTTTCAGGAGTACCTCGACACCTACCGGCACTGCTGCGGTCGGCCCGTGTCTCTCAAAAGGCGTCCCGGGTTGGGTTTGACTGGAATAACTCATCAGAAGTCCTCGTAAAGGTCGACGAAGAAATTGCAGAGCTGAAGGAGGCAATTACGTCCGGCAACTCGGCGCAATTGGAGCACGAATTGGGAGACGTCCTGTTTTCATTGGCCAATCTTGCTCGCCATGTGGACATTGATCCTGAAGACGCATTGCGGAAGACGGTCGACAGATTCTGCCGCCGATTTAACTGGATCGAAGATCGACTCAGCGAACAAGGGCGCGAAGTCGATCATGCGGATATCGCAGAGCTGGAACTGCTATGGCAGCAAGCCAAAAACGTTGGACTCTAACCCGAATCGCCGCAAATTAAATTACAATAGTTCAACTCAAAATTAGCCAAATGTAACCGATAACGCCTCACGCATTGCGGTACAGATTGCGCAACTCTTCGTCGGGATTGCCCACGACGTTCACAAAACAGGAACCTATGCTCTCTGCTCGCAAATTCTTTGCGCACGAAGGGAGACGTATTACCTGTTGAACACAGCTTCGGAACCGAAAAATACAAACAAATCGGCTCTCGTAGCCGAAGGATGGTGAAAGATGCGGGGTCGGGAACCGCAGCCTCAAAACGAAGCACGTCGCAGCGTGCTCCGCGGTGCCGGCGTGTTGACGTTATTGACCGCGTTTTCGCGTGTGTTGGGGCTCGTCCGGGAGCAGGTTCGGGGTTATTACTTAGGAACCGGCGCCGCTTCCGATGCGTTCGGACTCGCGTCAGTAATCCCCAATCTGTTCCGACGTTTGCTTGCCGAAGGAGCGATGACTGCGGCATTTGTCCCGGTTTTTGCAGAATATCGGAGACGTGCAACCCAATCTGACACCAATCTCTTTTTGAGTCGATTTTTCACGCTTTTTTCGTTCTTGGTCACGATTGTCACGATTGCCGGCGTACTTGTAACCCCTTGGTTTTTGAAGACGTTTTTCAAGGGCTTTGGTGATGTCCAAGGCAAACTGGAACTCACAATTATCCTGACTCAGATCATGTGGCCGTATCTACTTCTGGTAAGTTTAGCTGCGGTCATCCAGGCAATCCTGAATTCCTATCGGATCTTTGCGCCAAGCGCGGTCACGCCGGTTTTGCTGAATTTGGTCACAATCGGCATCGTGATGTTGTGTGCAGATTGGTTTCCTGACCCATCGTACGCATTTGCTATTGGATTTGTCGCAGGTGGGATGTTGCAGCTTGGGTTCCAGATCCCTTTTTTGCGGGGCCATGGGTTGAAAATTTTGCCACGCTGGTCCCTGGACACCGGAGTTCGTAAGGTGATCAGCACTTTCATTCCCGGCGTATTCTCAGCGGGTATTTATCAGGTCAATGTTCTTGTTTCGCAGTTCGTTGCTTCGACCTTGAGTCAAGGAGCCGTTGCGTCCCTTCAGTTCTCTCTCAGGCTTCAGGAATTGGTACTCGGACTCTTCGCCGTATCTGTTACAACGGTTGTGCTACCGGTAATGAGCGACCAGGTGGTCGATCGTGATTTCCATGGTGTCAAGGATACGTTGGGCTTTTCAATAGGGCTCGTCACGTTTGTTACGTTACCGGCATCGGTCGGATTGATCCTCATCGGAGAACCACTTGTCCGACTGTTGTTTGAGTGGGGGGCGTTTGACAGGACGTCGACACATATGACGGCCTACGCACTTTATTTTCACGCGGGCAGCATCGGTGTAATCGCATTGTCGCGAATCATCTCACAAGTGTTTTACGCGATGAAAGACCTGCGCACACCTACGTTGGTCGCGTTTGTGGTCATGTTAGTCCACGCTGGCCTTTGTGTTGGCCTCGCCATACCGCTTGCCCACGGTGGAGTAGCGCTGGCAGGCGGTATCGCGACTACCATCAATATTGTTTTGTTGTGGATTCCTCTGCGAATAAAACTCGGGCGCATGGGGACACGTAAGATAATAACATCAATTTCAAAGATAACACTAGCATCCACCGTGATGGGTATTACGGTCTGGAGCCTTGGTTGGGTATTCGAGCCCATGGAAATCGAATCCCGGATTCAACTGGGGATGACGTTATTGGGAATGATGGGTGCAGGGATAGTGGTTTTCCTTGCGTGTGCAAGACTCTTCCGAGCGAATGAACTCGTCGAAGTAGTCAACCTCGTACGCCGCAGAGCCGAAAGGCGAAACCGCGCGACTCAGTGACTTTACATTGTGGCAGGCAATTTCCGTTACACCAATTGGGTGCTAAACTAAGAGTGTTTGAACCGACGGGGTCATGGGTCCCGCGGCCAAAACGGCAAACTGAAACAGGAGTGTACGTTCGATGATGAAATGGACGACATACGTTGGTATCGTGCTTGGAATCGGGATCCTATATTCCGATGCTATGGCCAAACCGACAAAATCAGCCAAACCCGCGAAAACCAGCGGATTGACATTGTTTACGACGCCAGGAACCGAATGGTCGTTTGAAGTCACAATGTCCGAACCTGGAAAACCCAATGATGTTCACATTGAACTTTGGCGCATCGCGGAAATAAAACCGGTTGGATCGATACAACGGATTTTCGTCGTCGTGACCGAAGAAGGCCAGGACGGACTCCGGGACACCCAGATCGAATATGCATCGGACGGCACAAAATTTCACGACTTGGCGTGGTTAACGCGAGCACGCCCCGCCGCAACATTTGACGCAGACATGCTCAAGGAGAGATTGCCGCTATTCGACACATCAGCGGCAAAAGCGGAGGCAATCGTTACACGTTATCCCGATAACCCACTCGCCTACGTTCGTTATCAGTTGTTAAAGGAATTCAAAGCGAAAAATGGAAAAACCTACAACGATGTGATCTGGGCAACGCGCAACCGTGGCGATACCGAACCTACCGATGAGTGGTGGTACAGCTCGAGAGAAGGCATCGTTCAAATCTACACAAAGATTCCAGAAATCGGCGGCGGAGGGGAAGTAACATGGGCAAGGACCGACAAACGCCCCACGCCCCGCAATACCGACGATTCCGAGTAGCTTAACACTGCAACGACTGGTATTGGAACCCGGGTTAACTAACTCAACTCAAATAGCGTTGCGTAAAGCTGCAGTGTCACAAAGGGAGTCATGCGGCTATTTTTCACAATTGTTCGATGATTCGTGGTGCACCCGTGTCAGGATCGAACCCAATCCTTGGTTCGCCCAGGCTGCGCGTGCCGTTCAAGAAATTCGATGATCGAGCCTGCAACATCCACACCGGTGGCTTTTTCAATCCCCTCCAGTCCCGGCGACGAATTTACTTCAATTACCAACGGGCCATGACGGGATCGCAGCAGATCAACTCCCGCAACGTTGAGACCCATCGCCTTAGCGGCACGAACGGCTGTGCTGCGTTCCTCTGGCGTTAATTTAACGACCGTCGCCTTTCCGCCGCGGTGAAGATTGGAACGGAATTCACCTGGCGCACCTTGCCGCCTCATTGCTGCAACTACTTTTCCACCGACTACAAAGGCCCGAATATCTGACCCTCCGGCTTCGGCGATAAACTCTTGAACCAAAATGTTGGCGTCCAGCTCACGAAACGCCGCAATTACCGACTCTGCCGCTTTCTTGGTTTCAGCAAGAACAACCCCAATCCCTTGGGTTCCTTCAAGAAGTTTGACCACCAACGGGGCCCCACCGACGATATTGATGAGTCCATCGATGTCTTTGGTAGAGTGGGCAAAGCCTGTGACCGGCAAGCCGATGCCCTTGCGGGACAGCAACTGTAAAGAACGAAGTTTGTCACGCGACCGGGTAATTGCCTGGGACTCGTTGGCCGGATAAACACCCATCATTTCGAACTGTCGCACAACCGCAGTTCCATAAAACGTGTAGGAAGCTCCAATGCGTGGGATGATCGCGTCGTATGTTTGTGGTTCACCATGATAAATAACCGTCGGCATATGCGACGTAATGTTCATATAACACCGTACGTAGTCGACGACCCGCATCTGGTGCCCACGTTGTTCACCTGCCTCTTTTAGCCTTTTGGTCGAATATAGTGATGATTTTCGAGATAATATTGCAATTTTCATGCGGTTTTGGTTGATGCCCTTCGTTTTGGTCTTGTTCCACGATATGATCGACCCGGATCAATCAGAAATCGATCACGAATCGCTTGCCGCCCCAATAACATTCGAAATCCCATCACGTCCCTTCGAGTCAACGTAATTTCAGCAACGAAGGATACGTCGGCTAAACGAACTACGGTAGCAATAACCGGCCGAAGCTCTTCTTTTCCGTTGGAACTGCGAATGTGCCTCATTTCCACAAGCGGTGCGGTTGCGATAATGGATTGCACGTTGTCACGCTGCCACGGATGCACCTCAAAACGAACCCAGGATTCACCTCGTTCCGTAAACGCAGATACGTTAAATGCGTGCAGTGCCGAAGTTCTTGCCCCGGTGTCGATTTTGGCCTTAACCCAGTCCACACCAAGTTCGGGCAATGCAAGCCACTCCCGCCACCCAACCACCGGCAATATCAAACGCGCCGGGGGCAATTCAAATCGGCCGGAACGAAACACAAACCCATCTTCTGCCATGAGAACACTCACACCACAGGCCAGAAATACGATAAATGCCACCAATTGCCATACAATCACCCCAAAAGAAGAATTACCACTAAACATGGCGCGTTTTGGAATAGTGTACTGCTGGTGCTAACCCGGGTTACTTGATGTACTACGACATCAGCGATCGCAACGCTGCGCGTATACCTGAAATTCCCCTGCCAAACAGAAGTCAGCGTGGATTGGCAACGGACTTGAGCAGTGGACCGCGATATTCACACTACCGCGGCAAATACCAGCCCGCCGGGCAACATTCACAATACACGATTCCCCATGTTACAAGAACGCCACCTGTGTCTCGAGCCCGTAGATTTCCGTGTCAAAAATAACTCTTGGAGTTACCGTCAAGTTCATGAACCGAGCCTAAGAGGGCGTTTTGGAAAAAAATAAGCTACGCGAGCCATTGGCCTACTGCGTCGGTCCTGCCTCGGTCGGCCCATCCTCAGCGTACCATTGGGTACGCCTCCGGTGGGCCTC
>JABWCM010000250.1 GCA_013360285.1 Myxococcales bacterium | reverse complement strand
CGACGCCTGCGCTCTCGGCACATGCGTCGGCGGGCCGGCACTCAATTGCAACGACGGCAACGTGTGCACAAACGATTCCTGCAATCCCGCAACCGGATGTGTCAATGCAAACAACACCGCCGCCTGTGATGACGGAAACGCTTGTACGATCAACGACGTATGTGCTCTTGGAACGTGCGTTGGCGGCGCACCGGTGCTCTGCCCCGACGACGGCGATCCCTGCACCGATGACGTCTGCGATGCAACGTCCGGAGCTTGTTATCCGCCGGCGCCGGACGGCACCCCCTGCGACGATCTCGAGGCGTGCACGGCACCCGATACCTGCACCGACGGTTTTTGCGCCGGAACACCGCTGGATCCCTGCTTCACGCCGGGAGCAAACGTTGTGTGCCTCGTTTCGGGTACCGCGGGATCGGAGGTGATCTGCAACATCAACGTCGCCCGAGGTGATATTTCGTTCGATTCGGCAACAGCCGGCCAAATCGAGCTGTCTTTTGCTCCCGGTGTTGCCCAGGTATCCACGTTCTCCGATGGTGAAGTCTGTTTTGCCCCGGGATTCTGCTTCCCATATCAGATTCCGCTGCCCTTTACTCAGTTGCAGTCTGGCCACTCGGTAAGTCTCAACCCGGATCAAGCGTTTTTGTGGTTTACCGGCGGCGAAATGCTTATTGCTCACTTAAGTGATGCAACCGTTCCTCTTTCAGACGCCTACATGATGGGCAACGTAGTCATCGGTGACCCCATGATGATCAGCATTCATTTCACCTTAAACGTAGACATTCCCGCCAACGCACCGCTCGAAGTGGTTGCAACAAAAGTGGTTGTGGTCAACAGCCTTGCTTTTGAGCTGCCACGAGTGATCGAAAACCTCATGATCGTGACCGGCCAACCATAACCGATAACCGATAAACATTTCGATCGTTCCGCCGGCAAGCCGACTTCCCCAATGCCGGCGGACTCGTTTCCAGACAGTTCCGCACCCGTCCAGACCGGTCGGGCAAGTGGCTCGCACCTCTGGGGCAAGTGGCTCGCTCCTCTGGGGCAAGTGGCTCACCCCTCTGGGGCAAGTGGCTCGCACCCCATCAGTCTGGGTGGATATTTTATTGGCAGGTTCCGTGAAGACACGTCGTACCTGGACCACAGGGAGGTACACACGGTTTGGGAAGGCAAACACCGTCGTCACATCCGGCGGTAGGCGGGCAGTGAGTATCGGAGGTGCAGCCTGGCACGCATCGAAGTATTCCGTCGGGACTCGCTTTATCGGCGCAATGTGAATCCGGAGGGCAGGTCTTGTCTTCGCCTTCGCAGGGTAGGCATCGCAATGCTGCTTCGGGGCATTTCGCAGGATCCAACAAGCACAGCACGCCGGCAACAGCACGTTCACAGTCCGTATCGCCCTCTGCGCATATGGACCACTCACAGGGCTTGCCGGCACAAAGGGCATCACAGTTCTCCTGTTGAGGATCACATACCTTTACAAGTTCCATCATACCATGATCTTCATGGTTGAGCTTGTGACAGTGGTACACAAACGCACCCGTATAACTTCGGTACTCGGTAATGAAGTCAACACTGCGATTTAAATTAACAAGATAGGTGTCCCGCCAGTGCGCAAACGGAGGTTCAAAAAGACGTCCTTTGGTGTTCGGATGGGCTGTACCGGCGTCCGGAAGAGGACAAACGAGATAGGGATTGATGTGGATGTGGAACGGATGACCGTCAAAGCCTGCAAAAAGTCTCCAATGTTCTACGTCTCCGACCTTAAATACACGATCAAATGGGTAAGATAACCGGTCGGTTTGCTCAAAATTCCGGCAATTGAGGTTGTGGTCGGGGCAGGAACACTTGTCCAAACCCTCTGTTTCGTTAAACACCATCCACATGGCTGCCACTTGATCGATCTGGGAACCATCGGTGACAGTCAAAGCCGTCTCACATGCAGCCAGAGCATCGATTTTGCCATCCTGAAGCATCATGCTGGGTGCATGTTTGGCAATCTCATCAAAATCCGGCATCTGAGTCTCAGTCGGCGCGCCCGCACTGTTGGTAACGTTCACGATGGCGATGAGGTCGCCGTTGGTCGTCAACTGCAAAATCTCATCAACTGTCGGTTCTTTCATCAAACCAATCGCGATATCGGTTGTTCCGGTCGTATCTTCCTGTAGAAATCGCCCTGACATGACACATAAGGTGTCCCCGTCGACCAACTTGCTCCCGTCCAGCATCGCGTCAATACGGTACCCTGGTGACAAAAACATGTACGGCGGCGCAAACGGCCAATCTTTTCCGTTGGCGGGTTTGGGAAGTGTCAGTCCATCTCGTGCGATTTGGGTCAGCGAAACCGGGCCAGCATCAAAATCGAGATTTTTGCAATTGGCATCTTTGCCTTTATAAACAGCAATCGTCATTTCATCCAGAAACGCCCCATGGACCAGTCGCCAGCGTTCGATTTGTCCCGGAGCCATAATCAACCGTGGTTGGCGAATTCCGTTCAGCAGATTGGTTTGTTTTTTGCTGGGGTCTCCTAAAGTCGGAAAATCATTAAAAGTGAGATGATCTTCGTCACAGGGTTGCCCATCGCCAAGGGGTTCATATGTAACCGGCGGCGTCATGATAACAAAGATACGTTCACGCGCTTTTTTGATCCCGGGCAGTTCATCTACAGGCCCCCGAATGATCCACGCACCCGTGGCCCCCGACGCGACCTGAATTGCTGTGCTGCCATGAATATGCGGGTGGTACCAGTTTAGGCCCTCATGGGCCGTTGCATCTTCGTCGATGTCCCAACGGTGTTGTACACCGGCACCTGGAACAACTCGGCTGATAACGTCATCGGCAAAAAAGCATTCGCGAGGCTCCGCGTCGGTGTCCTGCGAGCACGAACGGCATGCAAGACCTTCAGTCTCAACACAGCCACCGCCGGCGGCATAATCGGGGCGTACATGAGACCCATGTGCGTGGAGGTTTGTCACATTGAAGTCGAAGAAGTGGCACAAATCCCCTTCTGTCGTTTTGCAAACACAATCTTCGTTTCCCATGCTGTGTCCTGCGCTGTGGGAAGGGGTACAGTCGGCCCCGTTCTGGTCTGTGCAGGTGCACGGGGCACTACTTAGGGCCCGAAAGTCACCTTTTGTGAACTCATTTCTCAAATTGATACGAACTTGACGGGGGGTGCCGTCCGGCGAGGCCGGGGTTTCGATGGTGGGAGCGGGAAACAACCCATTGTAAGTACGCCCACAATGCCGTTTTCCATCGACCATAAATTCGCCGGCAACAAGGTTTAACTCATACACACCTTCCGCGTTTGGGGTCAGCTCGGGAGGGTTTTGAAATGTTTCAACCACACATTGCCCGTCGGACAACACAAAACAGCCACTTGATTCCTTAGTGTCTGTCCCCGCTATTGTGTCCGCGCTGGTATCCGCGTTATTGGCTTTGTCTTCTTCGTTTTTGCTGCAACTCGCCGAAAAAACAACAATAGCCACCATTCCAATCAAACAACTCAACCTGCACATACGCCCACTCCTCCGGAAAGTACGAACGCGGCCAGGAGTATCACAGACAGATCGGTGCCGGCAATGTATACCAATAAACGCCGGGGCTCTGAGTTTGTGAAAAAAGTTGAGCGCAGGTTTTGGGCGTGGATTCTGCGCCGAATTGGACTCGAAAAACCCGAGTCATATCGGGAACATGGCGCATGGTTTTTCGGAACCAAGGCGGCCAAAAGCCACCGCCCAAAGCCTGCGCAGCTATTTTTTCACAGCCTCTCGGAGTTAGGTTGGTCGATTGATTGTCAAGAGACTTTTGGAGCGGCGCAGATGTGTGGTCTGTTACGGCTGAACAACAGGCGTGACCGTCAATTCGTCAGTACCACATTCCACCATAAATAGATCGGGGTTCAAAACGGATGACGACAGTTTCTGACACAGGTCTTTGTAGCTTGTATTTCCAACAATCACCAGCGGACCGACTTCGCCGCTGACTGGAGGCACGCCCTGCAACATAAATTGGGGGGTTTCCAACAACAGCCCGCAGTAATTGCGAATACGACTGGCCCAATTCGGAACTTCTGCCAACGGAGAGTCAATGGATTGCACATCAAAAAATGCGGCGAGTAACTCTGCTTCGGCTTCAGTGGACACTTGGGGCTCGGTAATCAGGCGGTCTTTGAGCACAACAATCACGTCGCGTAAGGTCAACGGAGTGGCATTCTGGCTGTTGAATTGATCCACCGCGGCCGTCAATTGGGTGATCCAGTCTATGCCATCCTTGGTTTGTGGTTTACATGCGCCATAACGATTCTCCCAACTCAACATCCCCTGGAAATCCACACCAAGAAATCCCGGCTCTGCGTCTTTCACGAACACACCAACCGCCTTTTGGAATTCTTCATCCGACGAACTCGGATATTGGGGATGCGCCGGCCATTGCAGCGAATATTCAACCATTCTCAATAAAACTCGTGCACTAGCCCGGTGCACCAAATCGCCCACGCTGTTGTTATATAAGTAATCAAATTCCGGATCAGTAACCCACGGGTTGAATACCGGCGGCAAAATGTACGGATGAAAGGTACCACAGGCTTCCTCCGGACCCTTTTGTGCGAACAACGCGTGGGTTGTGATGTTCGTCAACAACGATTTCAAGGACCAGCCGTCGGCAATGAACTGATTCGTTAGTTGCATCAGCAGATCCCGCTGTGCCGAATTTCTCGGGAAATAATGCACCAAGGTGAGGGGGTATCCAAACGCCTCCTGCCAAACTTGGTTCACAATGCGGGCGGATACCAAATATGCGAACGCTTCCTCTCCGTCGATTTCCAGCGTTTCAGGATCGACCTGCAGCCCGTCAAATCGTAGTTTTTCCACACCGTTATGGAGCGCTGTTTCGATGTTCCAAATGCTCGCTTTCTTACCAGTTTGGTAGATAAAATAAGCATCAACATCCGCCGGATCGACTGGAATCTTATCGGATTGCACAAACGTGCCACAACTCGTGTCCATTTTCCACGGATTCCGACCGCTTCCAGACGTAACAACATTGAGGTGGCGAAAGTTGGAATAGACTTCCATTTCGTCACGGCCTGTACTTTGACCGTAGATTCCCTTTTCAAACAATCCGGGGATTTGCCAATGGTGGTCCAGTTCGGGGTCGTCGTTGTCGGTAATCGCCCATTCGCTGTTATGACATCCCGCACACACCACGTTTCGATGGGTGTAGACCGCGGAGAAAATCTCACCGAAATCCTGCCGACGTGTGATGTCCATCTCCAGCGCTGCAACGTTGGCGCCGGTGAGCGGTTTGGCCATCATCGCAAACAAATGTGCGCGGTATAATGGGGTGATGTCGTCAAGTCTGAGGCTCGAATATAACACATCCGACATGTTAAATGAGTATTGCGTCTGACTTGCAATGGGATCGTGGTCGCGGATCCAAGTTGCAATTTCTCCATTGTCATTGGGCATTTTTGGGGTGCCATAACACGTCGAATGTTTTTTGTCCCCGATTCGGTTTACTCGCAGTTCGTCCATCAACCAATGTGCCCATCGGCTCTCAAATTCAGGGAGATTCATCAAACCGCGGGCCACGGCGGCGCGATCTGTGGCTTTGACAAGGTCGGCAAGCACCTGAACTTCTCGTAAACCCTCGGGTTTTCGGCCCAAAAGAAATTGAACGACCATCGCAGCCCACGCTTCGTCTCCGGCATCACAGTCTTCAAATGACACGGTTTCACAGTCGTCAGTACAGCCGGCGTCTTCGACGGTATCGGTTGAACCGCCGTCCGCCGTGGTTGCAGTATCGCCAGTCGTGATGTCTTCCGGTGTAATGGAGTCCTCGGTGACGTCGGTAATGACCAGGCTGTCCTCGGAAGACACGTCTTGTGGCGGGATGATATCCGCGGTGATTGTATCCGAACTCGTGTCGGCCAGTGTGTCCGCCGTATCGGCCTCGCCAATATCGGTTTGTTCCAAAACATCGGTCTGCCCCGTCATATCCGGGCTTACCCATGTGTCATTGGTCGTGTTGTTGGTGTCCGAGCCGCCAATGCCACCGAGATCGTCCGGCAGCCCGCCAACGTCTGTCACAGATGTGGTGTCTTGGTTGTTTTGTTGACTGTTTCCGTCACCGTCGTCGCCGCACGCAGCCACACCCATCACCAGCGCCGCCCAAAAAAGGAGCGCAATCAGAAATTTTCGTTCCATGTGCCTCTCCTTTGAACTACGCTTTGACGCCAAGAACAACTTCGTTGATCCACATTGAGGCTTCCAGCTCCGTACCGGCGCCATACACATCGCTTACCGCATAACATTCGGGTGCAAAGGGATACACACCCAACGCAGCCAGGGTTGCAGCTCGACTTTCCGCAGGGGACAGTGCGTTAACCGCAAATCCATCGGAACCGATTGAGCCAACAATGCCCTGCTGATCAGGCCCAACGGGTCCGCCGAACATCAAAGTAACATAAGCGTACGGGTGATGATTTCGTCCCGAACCGTTTTGGTTCCACGGAGTTCGGCCGAACTCCGTGTTGACAACAATCAAGGTTTCTTCGAGGTTCAGCTTTGCGGGGTTGTTTTCCCCGGGTTCGTTGATGATGGATGTCAATTCGTGCCAAATATTTGCGAGATTTCGTGCCGAGTCTTTAATGTGATTGGTATGGGTGTCGTATCCTCCCCCCCCGGAGGCGGGAATCAGCCCCCCATCCACGACGGTAACATGGCGCGCAAGACTTCCCGGACGAGTTAAGATATGAGATGCTAATTTAAGACCCATGTGGGGGTAATTCGGATTGCTGGTTTGCCCACAAGCACTGCCCGAAACGCCTTTGAAAAACTCCTCGAATTCGACGCCAATACCATCGTGTGCAAGTTTTTCCTGCACATTTCATTGGACCAGCAGAAAGAGGAGCTGATGGAGCGAAAGCTGGAACGCGAAAAACAATGGAAGCACAACCAAAATGACTGGAAGGAACGGGAACACTGGAACGAATATATGCGTTGTTACGAAGACGTGATCAACCACAGTGAAATACCCTGGACCATCGTGCCGGTCGACAAACGCTGGTACCGGGATTATGTCATCACCAAGACCCTGGTGGACAAATTGTCGGCGCTGGGAATGGAATACCCCGGCTTGCCCCAGGAATAGCGCGCAGTAGCAATATGGCAGAAAAGGTTCGCATCGATAAATGGCTTTGGGCGGTAAGGCTCTACAAAACCCGCACCCTGGCCACCGATGCTTGTAAAGAAGGAAAGATCAAAGCGGGCGCCGCTACGGCCAAGCCCTCGCACCTCGTTTCGGTAGGCGACCACCTCACCGTGAAAAAGAACGGCTTCAATCTCGAGTTCAAGGTGCTCAACCTCATCGAGAAACGCGTCGGCGCCCCCATTGCCGTGACCTGCTACGAAGACCTCACCCCTGAAGAGGAGAAAAACAAATACAAGGACTGGTTCGTCGGCAAATCCGCCGGAGAGTTCCGGGAAAAAGGCGCCGGCAGGCCCACCAAGAGGGAGCGCAGGGATATCGACCGGTTCAAGGAAGACAGGTATGGAGATTAAGCCTACTCTTCAATCAACGCGCAAAAATCATCCGGCAGAGGCAAGTCTTTGAGTGTCAGCTTTGCCGAGCTGAGGGCCAGTTCGATATCGATGGTCACGACCTCTCCTCCGGGAAGCGGATAGAGAATGGAGCCCGCGCTCAGCGCGATATTGTCAAATTCGTAGACCTGGTCGCCGATGCGGGTTTTAAAATCGTAGATCTCGCCCGACCGCAGGGCGCCAACGCAGCCTTCCCCGCCATCCAGATCGGCAAGCATCCCGTAGACGCCGCAGCCGGCAGGGCGGTACATGAGGCAGTTCTTGGGCTTCAACTCCACTTCTTCGCCTTTCACCTCGCAATAACCCGAGACCGACACCTCCAGGGGAAGCCATCCTGTTGTGCTGAGGGAGGGTAGCTGGAGGTTGACCAGTCCCGGCGCGCAAGCCTGGAAAGGTTGGCTTTCGGCCAGCAAATGGCCTTCACAGCCCTTCACGCCCTCCCATACCCGCAATTTCCCCACCGCGCCGGCAGGCAGGTCAGCCAGGGTGATCTGGCTGTTGTTTTCCAGGGTCAGGTACTTATCAGACCATTTCGCAGAGAGTGGCCGGCCGGTATTGATATCGACGAGTGTAGTGTAGAAATAGCGGTCGCAGGCATTTTCCGGAATACCCGACTGGATGGCCAGGGTGGCGCCGGTTGGGCAGAGGTCGACGGGTTGTCCGACCATCCACACGCCGGTTTCGGCCTGTTCGAACACCACCTTGAGCAGGTTGGCTTCTTTGACGACGACGGCGGCGCCTTTCTGCACCCATCCTCCTGTATTGAAATCGAAACGCCAGACCCCTAGCTCGTCGCCTACCGCGATGTACTGCCCCGTAGCGGGGTTGAAGGTTTCGGGGTTGAGCGTAGCCGTAATCTGTATGGGTTTGGACAAACGTTCGCCCTGAAGGGAGCCCACGTTCATGCCCAAAGAGAAATAGGTAGCCGGATAAAAAGTGACCTCGCCAAGTGCTTGGCCATTGAGGCCGGTAGCGGGAATGGATTCGGTGATACCGGAGATGGCGCGCACGGATACCGCGGAGCGGTTGTCGTAGTGCAGCAGGTCGACCTGAAGGTTGCCGGTGATCAGCGCGCCCGCGGCGGTCAGCACCTGCGTACCGCTTTGGATTTGGGCGTGCACGCGTTCCGTTTTGCCGAAAGTGAGCGGTGTCAGCAGGTTTTGCGAGCTGGTAAAGCCCGTACTGGTCAGCTGGTGGAACTCCTTTAGGCCACTGACCCCGGAGGGGAAGTTGCCTTCTTCGACCAGGTAAACCACGACGTACTGCGGGATATCGAGACTTCTGAGGGTGACGTAGTAGGTGGAAGGGAAATAACCCGGCGCATCCACGTTGAGGCCGAAGCGGAGCGGATCGGCAGCGCTTGGCTTTTCCCCCTTGCCGAGGCCGATATTGACCATGCCTTCCATCACGACCAGGTTACTGCCGCCTGTGGGCGTGTAGAGCCGGCCGGCGCCTTCGCCGAAAAAACCAAGGAAGACGCTATCGGGAATGCTGTTCTGCCCTGGGTTGGCATTGACGAACGTGATAGTGACCGGAGCGGGCAAAAGCTTGGCGTTGACGTTGAAAACCAACCCGTTATTCAGGTTGAGTATACCGTCTTTAAAGCAGGATGATATTCCAATAGCGATGAGGAACAGACCTGTAAGGGTAGTAAACCTTCTTCTCATGTGTGTCTTTTACCTTCAACTGTAATTCGGTTCAGTTCTACGGTGGTTTAACCACAATGCGAGCAAGGCGCCTACAGGCCGGCATTGCTCATGGGATGTCCATTTGTTGGTAGCGGGTACTTTTCAGGTACGAATGTACGGAAAAAAGTGGAAAGGTAAAAGGAGAAAAGGTGAGAAGGTGAGAAGATGAGGAGTGGAGTCCTCATCTTCTCACCTTCTCATCTTCTCATCTCTTCACCAATCCCGGCGCCACGACCAGTTCCTTCGACCCCGGGGAATACACATAAAAACCTTCGCCGCTCTTGGCGCCGAGTTTGCCGGCGGCCACCATGTTGACCAGCAGGGGGCAGGGGGCGTATTTGGACTGGCCGAAGCCGTCCTGCAAGACGCGCATGATCGACAGGCAGACATCGAGGCCGATGAAGTCGGCAAGTTGGAGGGGACCCATGGGGTGCGCCATGCCGAGTTTCATGACCGTGTCGATCTCTTCGACGCCGGCCACGCCTTCAAACAGGGTGTAGACGGCCTCGTTGATCATGGGCATGAGGATGCGGTTGGACACGAAGCCGGGGTAATCGTTGACCTCGACGGGGATTTTGCCCAGGGTTTTCGAGAGGTCCATAATGGTACAGGTCACCTCGTCGGTGGTGGCGTAACCGCGGATCACCTCCACGAGCTTCATTACCGGCACGGGGTTCATGAAGTGCATGCCGATGACTTTGTCGGGCCGCCTGGTTGCGGCGGCGATTTTGGTAATGGAGATGGAGGAGGTATTGGTAGCGAGAAGGCA
>JABWCM010000249.1 GCA_013360285.1 Myxococcales bacterium | reverse complement strand
AACCCGAGTCATATCGGGAATATGGCGCAGGGTTTTTCGGAGCCAAGCCGCCCCAAAGCCACCGCCCAGAGGCCGCGCAGCTATTTTTTCACAAACTCATAGATCGCGTCCACGCCGGGGCTACAAGGCGGCGGCCATCGGATGTGCGGTCTACATTCGGGTCGTCCTTGTCCGCTCGATCCCACAATTGGCAAGTTACCTGTTTGTGTTTTTGGTCCAGGCCTTCACAATAATTGGTAAATTTGCAGCGGCGTACCTCGTAACCCAGGCCCAGTTGCACTTTTTTGAACCAATCCGGGTCGGCCAACGACTGCCGTGCGGACCCGATGAGGTCGGCACATTGCTCCTGTAACAACTTTTCCGCAAGTTCAAACGTTGCGATTCCCCCGGCAGTCACCACCGGGGTGGTCCAACCCCCATCGCGAATCGCGGATCGGATTTTTTGTGCCAAATAAACGTTTCTTCCAAACGGCCCCCTCTCGTCGCTCAACACCGTCGGCATACAGGCATAACCACTCGGCCCTGTGTATGGGTAGACCGCTTCATGGATCTTCGGCATCTTGGCATCTTCAAACTTTCCGCCTGCGGATACCGACACAAAATCCACTCCGGCTTCGGCGAACCGTTGCCCGAAATAACCCGCATCGGCAACGGTACTGCCGCCCACAATGAATTCGTCTCCCAAAAATCGGCACCCCACGGTCATTTTTTCTCCTACCCGGTTCCGAACCGCTTCGATGACCTCCAACGGCAGCCGAATCCGGTTTTCTTTTTCCCCACCATACCCGTCGGTTCGGTCATTTAATGCCGACAAAAATCCCGCCAACGTGTAGGCGTGTGCACAATGAATTTCCACCCCATCCAATCCGGCTTCTTGAGCCAACGACGCGGCGTCGGCAAATGCTTTTGGTAAGATAACAGGAAGATCCCGCACCAACGGGAGGTGGGTATCGGTGATCCGCTCCCGGTACCCAAAGTGTAATTCCTCCCACTCCCGTTGGGTCAGCACCGATTTCCACACTTCGGGTCCCCCTTGAAATACCGCTTCCCGGAACTCCCCATCGTCCCCTTTCCAGTCGGGAGCATCGGGTATTGTTTGGTGGAACCGTTCGTAATGATATGGTTTGGGGCGCCAAAATCGGGAAAACCATTTGGCGGGTTCAGGACGGCGCCGCACCGGCAAAAAATCGATGAGCTGAATCAACAGCCGCGTACGCCCCCCACTTGCTTGACGTACCGTTTGAACCAACTCCGCAAGCCCCGGCAAAAACCGTCTGTCCCCAATCCGCAACAGCGGCCCACTTGGAATATCCCGCACGCCGGTGGCTTCCACCACGATCACTCCGGGCTCCCCCATCGCGAACCGTTCGTACCACCTTAGCACCATGGGGGTCACCATTCCGTCTTCCGACGCACGCCACGGCACCATCGCCGGAACCCAGGTCCGGCTGTGCAACACAAGTCCACTTTTGAGACACAACGGTTGAAACAACAGCGCATTACGCGCTTCTTCGGCGGTAGGCCAACGGGTTTCCGGCAGCGGATGGCGGATTCGTTCGGGGGGACTCCACATGGGATTACATATGCAACGCGCGGCCATCGGTGGCCAACGCGGCTTCTTTGACCACCTCGGCCAATGTCGGGTGGGCGTGTATGGATCGAGCAATATCCTCGACACTGCCGCCGAACTCCACGGCAAGCGCCACCTCGGCGATCAGATCCCCAGCCCTGGCGCCCACGATATGGCATCCTAAAATTCGGTCGGTTTCGGCATGCGCCACAAATTTCACCATGCCGTCGGTCTGGTTGAGCGCTTTGGCTCTTCCATTGGCAATAAACGGAAAACTCCCCACACGGTAGGGCACTCCCTGCTCTTTGGCCGCTTCTTCGGAAATCCCCACCGACGCCACTTCGGGCGAGGTATACACGATGTTGGGGATCGCTTCATTACAAACGTGCCCATACCCGGTGATCATCTGTTCGACGCATGCCACCCCTTCTTCACTCGCTTTGTGCGCCAACATAGGGCCCGCTATTACATCCCCAACCGCAAAAATCCCCGGTACCGTCGTCTCATAATGGGAATTCACCACGATCCGCCCCTTGCTGTCCTTTTCGACCCCCACCTGTTCACACCCGAGACCCTCGGTAAACGCCCGACGCCCCACGGCCACCAGCACTTTGTCGGCCACCAGGGTATGTTGTGTTCCGTCCCCATCGGTAAACGTAACCTCAACTTCGTTCCCCATCGCCACAGCACCTTGAACACGGCATTGAAAACGAAAAACAAATCCCTGTTTTACAAACATTTTCTGGGCCAACTTGGCAATTTCCCGATCCATTCCCGGCAAAATCGTATCGGTTGCTTCGATCACCGTCACCTTGGCCCCCAGCCGCCGCCACACCGACCCCAGTTCAAGGCCAATCACCCCGGCACCGATCACGATGAGGTGTTTTGGAACCTCGGAAAACGACAACGCCTCGGTCGACGTCACAATGTGGGTTTTGTCGACTTTCACACCCGGTATTTCAATGGGTTTGGAACCAGTGGTAATCAATATTTTTTTCGCGCGCAGCTCCAAACGTACGCCATCGGCCTGAGTCACAGCAACCTGATTCGCCCCCACGATGGTCCCCATCCCCTGAAATCGGGTCACTTTGTTTTTCTTAAATAACTGGGCGATTCCCACGGTGAGTTTTTTTACAATGTCGGCTTTTCGTTTGAGCATCAATTCCAAATCGAACCCGACTTCGCCAACCCGAATCCCGTGGGCCGCAAGCCCATGGATCGTTTCTTCGTACCGTTCGCTGCTTTCGAGCAACGCCTTGCTGGGAATACACCCGACGTTGAGACACGTCCCCCCAAGTGACGGGTATTTTTCAACACACGCCACTTTCCATCCCAACTGAGCCGCACGAAGGGCGGCTACATAGCCCCCGGGTCCGCTGCCGATAACCACCAAGTCAAACTCTTCATTGTGTTGCACGGGCTCACTCATCGAACTCATACCTCAAACAGCATCCGTTCCGGCGCTTCAATACATTCTTTGATCCGAACCAAAAAAGAAACCGCTTCCCGTCCGTCGATCAGCCGGTGATCATAAGAAAACGCCAGGTACATCATCTGGCGAATGACGATTTGGTCGTCAACAACCACCGGGCGTTTTTCGATTTTGTGCATCCCCAAAATTCCACTTTGGGGTGGATTCAAAATGGGAGTCGACAACAAAGAACCATATATCCCCCCATTGGAAATGGTGAACGTGCCCCCTTGCAGTTCTTCCAGGCTCAACTTGTTGTTTTTCGCTTTGTCCGCAAGTTCCGCCAACTTCAATTCGATTCCGGCAAAACTCATCCGGTCCGCATCCCGCAACACCGGTACCACCAGACCTTTGCCCCCACCTACGGCAACGCTGATGTCAAAATAATTTTTGTAAACAATATCGTCCCCATCGATTTCCGCATTAACCGATGGAAACGCCTTGAGCGCATCGATAGACGCTTTGACAAAAAACGACATAAACCCAAGTTTTGTGCCGTATTTTTTAACAAACGTGTCCTGATATTTTTCGCGTACCAACAGCACCGCGGTCATATCCACTTCGTTAAACGTGGTCAGAATCGCGGCTGTCTGCTGCGCCGAAACAAGCCGTTGTGCCACACGGCGTCGAAGGGGGGTCATGGGGACACGTTCGTTTTGGCGTCCATCCGATTCGGTTTCCCCAATGGGGGGCACGGGGGGCAGCGGTCGCGTCACCGATGGGGAAGCCGGATGGGGAGTCGATGGGGCAACCGGAGGGGGAGCAACATCCGGCACAACCGACGGGTTGGCCCCGGAAAGTGCCTTTTGTACATCCTCTTTTAAGATGTGTCCTTTGGGACCCGTCGGAACAAGGGCGGCAGGAGACACCTGATGGGTTTCCATCAATCGTTTGGCCGCGGGGGTCGTTCGCGGCGACTCCGACGTCGGCGGTACGACCGGAATGGGTGCCGGATGGAGGGCAGACAATACGGCAGCCGTCCCCATCGAAGCCGCCGCCACCTCCCCAATCGTGTCGCCAATCGCCACGATCTGCCCACTTTTTGCCAGGATCACCGCCAACGTCCCCGAAGCCGGAGCCGGCACCTCTACGGTTACCTTGTCGGTTTCCAGCGAACAGACCGGCTCCCCTTCAGCAACCAGGTCCCCTTCGTTTTTAAACCACTCCGACACCAACGCTTCGGTAATCGACTCTCCCACCGCGGGGACTTTGATCGCAACACCCATCCGGCACTCCTTATCTTACTTTTATACCCACACCATCTCACTACTACATCAGTGCGTCGGCGCGGTTTCCGCCACCTGCACGTCCAGAGCACGGCTTAACAATTGTGCCTGTTCCTGATCATGCGCTTTTTTGGAACCGGTAGCCGGGCTGGCACTTTCATCGCGGGAAACACACCGCAACGGAAAACGGTCCCCAAACACCAACGGCAACCGAGCCCGCATATAATACCACGCACTCATATTCCACGGTTCTTCTTGCACCCAAACCACCTGGGTTCCATCGGCATACGGCCGCAGAATTTCCCTCAGTTCGACCGCCGGCAACGGATACAACTGTTCAAGCCGAATGATCGCCACATGGTCCAACCCCCGCGTCTCCCGTTCCGCCGCCAACTCGTAATACACCTTGCCGGTGCACAGCAGAATGCGGGTAATATGTTGGGGATCACCATTCATCACGTCGGGAATCACCTTATGGAACCTACCTGTAGCCAACACATCCAGCCCGGTGGTGCACGCCGGATGCCGCAGAAGGCTTTTCGGCGTCATCACCACGAGCGGTTTCCGAATCGCTCGCAATGCCTGCCTACGCAACAAATGAAAAATCTGACCCGGAGTGGTTGGGTAACATACCACCATGTTGTCTTCGGCGCACAACGCCAGAAATCGCTCCAAACGTGCACTGGAATGTTCCGGCCCCTGCCCTTCGAAACCGTGGGGCAAAAGCAACACAAGCCCGCTTAGCAGATTCCACTTGTCTTCGGCGGCGCTGACAAACTGATCAATAATAACCTGCGCCCCATTGGCAAAATCGCCGAATTGCGCTTCCCAGATCGTGAGGTGGTCGGGATACTCCAAACTGTACCCATAATCAAACCCCATCACCGCCGCCTCCGAAAGGGGACTATTGATCACCTCAAAGGAGGCCTGGTCTGGACTCAGGTGTTGGAGCGGCGTATATTCCGCACCCGTTTCCGAATCGTGAAGTACCGCATGCCGATGGGAAAACGTACCTCGCTGCGCATCCTGACCGGATAGGCGAACCCCGACGCCTTGTTTGAGCAACGTCGCAAACGCCAACATTTCCCCCATTCCCCAATCCAACTCCCGGTCGCCGGTCGCGGCTTCGGCCCGTGCCTTCAAAATCCGGCGGGACATCAGCGGGTGCGGCGTAAAATGGGTGGGGGTTTCCGACAAATGGAGCAGACAAGATTTGAGTTCGTCCAGGCTCACGTTGGTTTCCACTTCCGGCACTTCTTTGTCGGCTCCGCCCACATACCGGTCCCAAACCGCCGTTTTTGGGGGGGCAGACGCCGACACCCGGCCCCGGCGGCTGTCGGCCAACGCTTCTTCCAACCGATCGGTACACCGAATCGCGATCTGGTCCGCTTCTTTTGCCGTTATCTTACCCAACGCCAACAACCGTTTGACATAGTTGTCGCGCACACTCGGCCGATTACGAATTTCCCGATACATGAGCGGCTGGGTGAACGTGGGGTCGTCTCCTTCGTTGTGACCATGTTTGCGGTAACAATACATGTCGATGACCACATCCCGCCGAAATCGTTGGCGAAACTCTGCTGCAAGCCGCGCCACCTGAGCCACGGCCTCCGGATCTTCCCCGTTTACGTGAAAGATCGGGCTTTGTAACATCCGGGCAACCGCTGTGGCATAACGCGATGACCGCCCCTGCTGCGGCGGGGTAGTGAACCCGATTTGGTTATTGACGATGATGTGCATTGTGCCGCCAACGTTATAACCCGGCACACCCGCCATGTTGAGGCATTCCTGGACAATCCCCTGACCCGCAAACGCCGCATCCCCATGGATGAGCACCGGCAGAATCTTATCCCGACCGGACTCCCCTTTTCGTTTTTGCAGGCCATAGGTTCGCCCCATCACGACCGGATTGACCCATTCCAGGTGGCTTGGGTTAAACGTCAATGACAAATGGACCCGATGCCCGGAAATCGTTGTATAATCCGACTCATACCCCTTGTGATATTTGACATCGCCGGCACCCCGCATCTTTGTGAGATCGTACACATCGTCAAATTCTAAAAACACTTCGCGGGGATTTTTTTCGAGAATATGAACCAAAATGTTGAGACGCCCACGATGGGGCATCCCGATGATGACCTGCTCCACACCCTGGTCGGCAGCGGAGTCAAACAACTGATCCACCAACGGAATCAAGGTTTCGGCACCTTCAAGCGAAAACCGTTTCGCGCCGATGTATTTGGTGTGCACAAATTGTTCAAACACCTCGGCATCGGTCAGCTTGGTCAACACCCGAACCTGCTGTTCACGACTCAAATCACGACGATTCCGGGTATCCTCCATCCGTTCCTGAAGCCAAATCCGCACTTCCGGCTCATGGATGTGCATAAACTCGATGCCAATTGTACGGGAATAGGTTTCCCGCAGATGGTCGATGATCTGCCTTAAACTACCGGATGGAAGTCCAAAAATACCGGTAGAGGAAAACTCGGTATCCAGGTCCGCCGTTTCCAACCCATGATATTCCAAGGTCAGTTCCGGATGGGGCGGCGGCACCGGAAACAAGGGGTTGATGTTGGCCAGCAAATGCCCACGAATTCGATACCCGTGGACCAGACGTACCACGGCATACTGCTTTTTCGCGTTGGCACGAACCATGTTGGTCAGGTCTTCGGGGGAAGCCCCTCCGGGCAGCACCCCGTTTGGTTTTGCAAAAATGCTCGTTGGGGTAAACGAGGTGCCGATCCGAATTCCACCCTTGGCGCCACTGTCGCCCCACGACGCAAACAGGGTCTGCCACGATGGGTCAACGGCATTCGGATTTTGTTGATAATCCAGATAAAGTTGTTCGATAAACGCCAGATTGGCTTCGTGAATACTCATAAGTTCCGATTGGTTTTAATCAAGGGCTTGGGGGTACCGGGCCAAATCCCGAGTGATGTTTTTTTGATGGGCTTCGATGGTCCCCCCGCCGATTTCCAGTAACTTCGCATCCCGCCACAACCGTTCGACGACGTATTCCCCCACGTACCCGTACCCGCCGAGAACCTGCATTGCCGAGTCCGCAACCACTTTGCCCATGGTGCTGCAAAACAGCTTGACGCCGTCGGTGTCGGTGCGCATTCCATAACGATCCAGGCGGGTTCTACGCGCGGTATCGTAAACATAAGCCCGCCCGGCCATATATTGGGCGTAACTTGTTGCGATGTGATTTTGTATTTGACCATAGCGGTTGATCGGTTGGCCAAACGATTGCCGTTCCTGGGCGTATTGGTTCATCACCTTCAAACAACGCCGGGCGATCCCGAGGCTCATGGCCGCAAGGGTCAACCGCTCGATTTCCAAATTCCGCATCATGTGTTCCAGGCTTGAACCTTCATCGCCCAACCGATTTTCTTCGGGCACTTCGCAGTCATCAAACACCAGTTCCGCGGTCGGTGACGCACGCATTCCCGTTTTGTCTTTGATACGTTGGCCCAACGAAAATCCTTTCATCCCTTTTTCAACCACAAAAGTGGACAAACGCCCGCCTTCGGTTTTGGCATAAATTAAAAAAATATCGCCAAGTTCGGTGTCGCTGATGCAACCATTGGTGATCCACATCTTTCGACCGTTGAGCACATAATGATCGCCGACTTTACGGGCGGCCGACTTCATTCCCAACACGTCCGTGCCGGCTCCCGGCTCGCTCATTCCCATGCCGGCAATTTTGTCGCCGCTCAGCACATCGGGCAAAAACCGGGCACGCTGCGCGTCGCTGGAATTGGTCGTACAATTGTTCACGAACAACATCGAATGGGCCAAGTAAGATAAGCAGAAACCCGGATCGGCTGCCGACAACTCTTCGTGGACAATCACCGCCGCGGTGGCATCCATTCCTGCGCCACCCCACTGTTCGGGAACAGTGATGCCGAGCAGTCCAAGGGACCCAAGTTTACGAAAAAGCGGCAAATTGAATTTCTCCGCCCGATCATGACCGAGTGCCTGCGGTTCGACTTCTTTTACAACAAATTGGCGAACGGTTTCCCGAAGCATTGCGTGTTGTTCTGTTGGGTTGTACAAATCAAGTGGTTGCATGCGGCCTCCTGTTATCCTGTGCGCACCGAACGCACAGGGGGCGTGGAGTATAGCGCCATCAACATCGGGATTAAAGCGACTTGGTGAAAATTGTTGTCGCCAAAGACACCAGGGAAAAAATCGTATGAGACCAGCCATTAAACGTAAGGGAAAACCGCTGCGCGCAGTCGTGTTTGCCGAAGTGGATCAGTTGGTGAAAACCGCGGAAGAATTGGGGTTGGTGGCGGCAGATGAAGATGCCGCTGCGTTTATCCCCAAAGATGACCCGCGGGTGGTGCGGGCGATTCAGGGTGGGTCCAGTTGGGCAAAATACACGTTGCTGCTAAACGATCAAACCGTGTACCAGGACGGCGGCCAAAAACGGTGCCATTGGGTGGCTCCCGCGGTCAAACAACAATGGATTATCGAGGCCGCCGGGCGAAGTATCGCCAATGCGGCGACAATGTATGAACTATTACGTTTGTATCGACGCGCAACCGTTAAGATAACGGGGCAGACCGAGGTGGAGGCGGCGCTTGGCAACGACCCCGCGCTGCTCAACCGGCTTGCGGCAAAAATTGTCGAACGTTCTCGCAGCGAACAACAGCGTATTGATAACGCTGAGCTTCTGGAACTGGCGCGTCGGTTGGGGGTTTTGGAATCCGATATCAAGCGACTGTCGCGGGATGATTCGGCGGATTCGGAATGGTTGGCCGGCCTGATAAGCCGCCGGAGCAAACCTTCGGAAGCGGAACTGTGGATGGAGCAACTACAAGGGCTGCTCGCGGGCGGTTGGGTGTGGGTCGACGAAACGGTCGTTCCGTATGTTCCGCAAACAACCGGCGACCCGATTGTGCACAACAACGGAGGTGGGTGGTGGTGGAACTACGCCGTGCGGCTTTCCGGGGAAACGATTCATTTGGAAGGGGGAAATCGGCGGGGACGGGCCGTGTTGCCCGAGACGGCTTCAGAACTGTTCATGCGTAGACTGGGGGAAATTCTGAACGAGGCGGATCTGCGCGTGGTGGTGTATCACCGCGAACGAATCCACGAAGGAAAAACGGCGGGCACTTTGTATGGTTTTTTGGCGGAAAATCCGGACAAAGTCGACCTGGTGGACAGAAGAATTGTGGAGTTGGCGGAAACCGACGTGCCGGCTTTAAAATTGGGAGCGGAACATGGGGAGACGTTGAGGCAGGCGGGAGTTTCTGAGGCGGCCATTCGCCGGTTGACGCAAAATTGGGCGTTGTCTGCCGATCAAGTGGAATCGATGCGGAAACAGGCTCAGGCAATGCGGCTGCGGCGGGTCAAATCCGACCGGGTGTGGGAGTTGTTGAAAGCGGCGGAGAAAGCACGGTGGATCGAATTACGGGAGGATACGGCGCCATTTGTGGGCGCGGGCGACCCGGATATTGCCGAGAATTTGCCGGCGCAAGAGATGCCGTGGGCTCTTCGGGTGGTGTTGCTTGTCGATGGGTCGATTCATTTTGAAGCGGGTCGTACCCGAACGCGGGTCACTCCGCCGCAGGTCGCACGTAAATTGCTGGAAAAACGGGCCGCGGAGATTTTGGCGGAGCGAGATTTGTTGGTGTTGTTGGCTGTAGGGGAACGGGTGCTGCGTGATCCCCATCCGGCGACCGTTTTTGGTTATTTGGCGGAAAAAAAACGGTGGGAGACGTTGCTTTCGCACCTGCGAGAGGTGGCCCAATCGGAAGAGTGGACCGGCCGGGTCACAAACACAAAACACATCGTGATTTTAAACCAGGCGGGGGTAGGTCCAGACGAATTACGCCGGTTGACGGGAGCGGTGGGGCTGACCGAAGAGCAAGCCAAAACGTTGGCTGTAACGTTGGCCGAGGCACGCAAAAAACATGCCGCGGGGGAT
>JABWCM010000248.1 GCA_013360285.1 Myxococcales bacterium | reverse complement strand
GGCGTGCCCTATTACGGTTTTGCGTTTCCGAACTGGTTTCACCCGGTAGCGATGACGTTATGCGGAATTGCTTTGTTTGGCGCTGCCTACGCGGTGATTATTCGAACACGGTTGCATCAAGGCCAATGGCCGTCACTCAACATGTTGATTGCTCCGGTGGCGTTTTTCGCGTGGTATTTTCCCGGAATCTATCATGCCGAATTCGCAACGATGATCGTGCCGTTTTTCCATTCGCTCCAATATCTTGCTTTTATTCAGAAAGTGGAGCGTGGACGGCTTTTGGACAAACATCCCCGGTCGATTCAACTGCGTGGGACTTTGTTGGCATTGGGCCTCGCGGTCACCGGGTTTCTTGCGTTTGAGTGGATTCCCAATAGCGTCGATGTCAAAGCAAATTCGATTCAAACCATGAACGGGTGGTTCTTTTTTGTGTGTACGTGGTTATTTATCAACATTCATCACTACTTTATCGACAACGTGATCTGGCGATTCAAAAACCCCCATATCCGCCGTTATCTGCTCTCCTAGTCCGGTTTCGCTGACCCCACAAACAACGTCGATACTGAATTGTAGGCAATTTGGTTACAAACAGTTCGCTGCCCAGCCGAACGTGATTGAATTTCCGTTGTTCTTGTCCCGCGGACGGGTTACAGTTGAGCCAACGAATGGGATAGTCCTTGTAGCGCCACCTTTCACGCGGGAAAGTGTTATGGTCAGTTCATCACTGCCGGTTCAGCAGGTAGAAGAGCAAAGTGGTGGGTACTTCATTCCGGTCACAGAATCGTTACGGAGTTTGCGACCCTCGACCCGTGGTCGGTTTTTTGTCATCGGCTTTGCAGGGTTGTCCTTACCCTTTGCCGCGGCGGTGTCCCACCAAATCACGTCTGGCCAACACAGCGCCGTTCCGTTGTGGCTTTTGGCTGTTTCTACGGCGGCGGGATTCGGGTTGTTGTGGTTTGCCTCCCATCGGCTGTTGCGTCCACTTGAGCAGTCGGCGGCCGACCTTCGTGGGACGTTAAGTGCGCTGGCAATCCCGGTTGGTGAGTCCTGTAACTTCGACGATTTGGCGGACTTTCCTGTTACGGTTGCGGTTGCGGGGACATCGCTAAAAGAAATGAGCCACGAACTGCAAAAAACATCCCAGACCGACCCGTTGACACGGTTGTTGACCCGGCAGAGCACCCATAAAGCATTTCATCGATCACTTGGCGCAGCGAGTTCTGAACAGAAGGATGTGTATCTGGCCTTGGTGGACTGCCACCGGCTGGCAGATATCAACACCCGTTTTGGTCAACCCGCCGGCGATGAAGCGCTCCGTCAGGTTGGAGTGCGCCTGAAAAAGCAACTCCGGTCTACCGATTGGGCCGCACGATGGGGCGGCGACGAATTTTTGGTCATGGTTGTGTGCCATTCGTGGGAGATCGAGAGTGCACTAACCCGTATCGCACGGCCGATCCCGCTGCCTCCGGGGATGCCTCCGTTGCGGCTCACTGTGGGGTATACACCGGTTGACCGTTCTGAAACGCTGTACGACGCCGTCACGAGAGCGGAACGTGCGTTACGAAGGTGTCACATCGCCACAACGATACCCGCCGAGTAGGTTTGTTTGTATCCCCTGCTACGTTCAAAAGGAGCGCTGCCGTGGAAATTCTGGATCGTTTGGTCTAAGATGGGTGTCGATAGTCTGCCAACAATGGCCGGAGAGACCCATGAACCACGTCGGTTTGTCTTATCTTAAACCCATTCAATTATTGGTTCTTTTGTGGATTGGAATCGTTGTCTGTTTGGGGTTGATTCCCGGCGCGATAGCGGATTCTCAAACGGAAACACTCACCCAAACCACAGGCGAAACCAGGACCACGACTGTTTCCGGGTGGTTTACAGGAAACCTACAAGAGGCCTTGAACCACGCCGCCGGTCGGTTGGTTATGGTTAAGTTAAGCGCCGAGTGGTGTACACCATGCCATCAATTACAAAAAGAGATTTTTGGGCCGGACGGACCCGGGCTGTCGCTTCTCGAACACGTTGTTGCGTTGTCTGTTGATTTTGACTCCGCCGAAGGCCAGAAAATAACTCAAACCTATGCGGTATTGGGGATTCCCGCGCTGTTGTTTTTGAAGTCAGACGGCACGGAAAAAGGACGGGTTTTGGGATACGAAAACGCCGAGACATTCCTAAAAGACACCCAACGGATCCTGGTTGAAGAGTGGGATAAAATAAGCGATTTAAGGCATAAGCTTACTTTGGATCCAAACAACGGGCGTATCATGGTTGATTTGGCGGTGGAACTGTTGGGTCGAAGCCGGTCCGCCGGGGATGGGTTTGAAACGGAAGCTTTGGCTTTGTTGCGGGCTGCACGCGCCGGCGACCCCAACAATGAAAAACGAATAGCGGCCGCTGCGGTTCGGACGGAAGGGCGGTATTATGTGCGCGTACGCCAGGACTTTCGGAAAGGGGAGGAAGTACTGCTTGGCGGTGTCCATACTTGGCCGGATTCTCCGGACGCCGATGGGCTGAGATATTGGGCTGCAACGGCCATTTGGAAGGGTGGGGACCCGCACCGAGCGGTGGCGTTGATGATCGAGGCGGTTGAGAAAACGCCGGAACGGGCGATGGCCCATATGTTCGTGGCGGACTTTATCTTACAGATGGGAGGAGATAACCAACTCGCTCTGATTTCTCACCCGCAAGCTCAGGAGAAATCCGGACTGGGTGAAAAACACGCAAAAATCGCCGTGACTTTGGACCCCAAAAACGGGTGGAACCATTATCTGGTTGCTAAGTTTGCGGCGGCAGACGGTCGGATAACGGAAGCCCAAACAGCGATGGAGCGGGCATTGGAGATCGAGCCGAATACCGCCATTTATCGTAGATTTGCGGACCGAATCCGAACGTCCGCACCGGATCCGAGCGTTCCACAAAGCCATTAAAATGAGCGGGCTGCATAAAGACGTTGAAACCGTGGATCACCTTTGGCACAGTATTTCGCTGTGTGACAACGAGGTGACAAATGACCGTTCTGAACTGTTCCTTAATCCCGACCTATCGCCTGTTTCTGATCCCGAGCCTGTTGGTGGCTTTCACCGCCTGTGAAGCACCGTCAGACTCCTCGGGAGCCAAAACCAACGGCTCCGCCGTGTTGGACGAAGTGGACACAACCGGCAATGCTGCCGGCGATACCTCCGGAGGCGGCACGACCGACACGGCCGGCGTCGATACCATGTGGCCAAGCGTCGATACGGGACCCGACGAGTGGGATACCCAAACACCCGAACCGGATAGTACCACTCCGGATGTTTCCGAACCTGCCGACATCGTTGAAACCCCGGACTTGGTTCCGTTTCCCGACATCGTAGTGACCGACGATGTGTCCGATGTTGGCGAAGACAGCGGTGAAACCGCAACCGACGTGCCAATCCATACCGACATAGCCGACACATCCGATCCGGATGTAACGACCCCGCCGGAAGATGCGGGAGGGGCGGAGGACACCGGCAACAACAATCCACAAGGTGTCGATCCGCCGCCTGGAACCGGTTGTGACATGCCGCCATTGACTCCACTTGCCTTTACGCAGCTTGCGGGTTTTGCCGGGTCGGAGGATTTTGCATTCGATTTTGACGGCAACTTGGTTTACACCAACAACGGTAACCTCATTAAAAAGAAAAAAACCGGGGAAAAAGAAGTCATCGTTCCCAACATTGGCGGAACCGCGGGTACCGCCGTATTGCCCAACGGCAATATCGTCGTTGCCGCGGGCAGCAAAATTGTGATTGCCTACAAAGAAGGTGGATACAAAACATTGTTGTCGGGCCTGGCTTACCCGAACGGACTGGATGTGGACCACGAAAACTACATTTATGTTGCCGAACAAAATGGTGGGCGACTTCGGCGGATCGACTCCGAAACGGGTGAATACGAAATCATTGCCGAGGACCTTTATAATCCCAACGGAGTCGCGTTTGCCCCTGGTTACAAACGAGTCTACGTCGGCAGTTTTGGCGGCGGAACAGTTCATTATGTCGATCGAAACGATGACGGGACTTGGTCGGCGCCGGTGTTGTTTGCCAAAATCAATGGCGACAAAACCGAAGTCGGACCGCCTCCCGAGCCGGTCGATCCACCGCCATTGGAATTTAGTCCGTGCGCGGGAAAAACGGCGGGTGATGGGTGTATCGACTATGCCGGCTACGAGGGGTTGTGCAGCGGAGCTGCGGGAATGTTGACCTGCACCAAAAAAGAGGGCGCACACAAACCACAAGACGTGGCCTGTGCCGGCAAACAATCCGGCAATACGTGTTCCATTTCGATTTGGGGCCAACCGTTTTACGGGACCTGCGCCAACCTTGGCACGGTGGCGGAATGTTGTAAGACCACCAATAAAAAGGGATGCCCGGCTGACCCACCGTGTACCGACTGTGTATGTGAAGCGGATTCCTACTGTTGCCAGACCGCCTGGGACAATATTTGTGCCGGAGAAGCCAAAGGGATCTGTGCCGACTCCTGTTTGTGCGCTTCAGGTGGAACTTCGACGGTGTCGCTGTCGTGCGTTACCAAATTGGACCCGATTGCGTTCTGCGACGGCTTACAAGTAGGTGACCTGTGTGCCTACATTGAGTCGGCTGACAAAGTGTTGGGCGGCTATTGTACCGACATGGCCGGGACGGCTTTGGGTGCTCCGTTTCCGACCAGCGGTGTTGCCTGCGTACCACCCGAATATTCCAAAGGAAAACCTACGTCCGGCGGCGGTGGTGGTGGCGGTCTGGACGGGCTGAACGTCGACGAATGCGGCAATGTGTATGTTTCCGAATATGTCGTCGGGTACTTGTGGCGGATTTTCCCCAACGGCGTGATCGAAAAAGCTGCTAAGTTACCATCGTCGTGGATTCCCAATCTCGACTTCGGCCGGGGGATCGGCGGCTGGGATGACCGCACGTTGTATGTGATGAACCTCAATGGCGGCAACATCTACGAAGTTGCCGCCAAATTCCGCGGTAAAGAAATCACCATGCCCTTGCCCAAAGCGCCGTAAACTCGCCCCTATGTCTTGGAGTTCCCTGGTCTGAGTGGTATTCTTTCTCCGGATCTACAATTGTCCGGAGAAAGGACCATGAAGCCTGTCCGAATTTTTCCATTGTGTGCGATTCTGGTTTGGATGCCGGCGTGCGGCTCCGACGAGTCGGGCCAAACGGATGACGACGTTGCTGATTTGACGTTGGCGCCGTTGGATGCCATCGAATCGATTGACGTGGACTGCTGCGGTGGTTCGGATCTGTGGTCGGACAGTGTTGTTGATACTCGTTTGGGGCAACTGGATACCGCCGCTGGTGATGGAACGATTTCCGTCAGTGATGTGGTGGCCCCAGACCAGTCGTTTGAAGATCAACAGGTCGTGACGGACCTTGTCGCCCAAGCCGATGCGGATGATTCTATCGATACGGCCACTCCTCCCGAAGATACCTTGGTGGTTGCCGACCTTGTCGCCGACGTGGACGCGGGTGACCCGGAACCATTGACCGTTGGCGAACAGTGTTTCTCCGACATCTGGGATCCGCAAGTACCCGGGCCCAATTATGATCAGTTTGCTCCGGTTGTTGCCGACCACTGCTTTGGAACCAATCACCAGACGATTGTCGATATCCAACATGTTGTGATCCTTGGGGATTCGGTAACACAAGGCACACCCAACCTGGCGCACGCCCTGTCGACCGACAACAGTCATTTTTATCGAAACCTGCTGGCTGAATGGCTTGCGGCGGAGTTCGAACTCGACAAAGGTAATCTAATTGATTGGGGGTTTTTTAAGGCCTACGATTATGTTAGTGGAAAAGGTGGTAAACTTCAGTCTGGTGCATTCAAAAACTGCTCCAAGTGGGGTGCCCGGACAGACGATTTCCTCGAAGGCGGCAAACAGATTCTCGAATGTTTTCCCGATGGCGGAAGCACGCTGCGCACGTTGATATTTTTCACCATGGGCGGAAACGACATCGCATCGATCACAGAAAAAGGCGGTGAAGCCAGCGACGAAGAGGTAGCCGCGGGTTATCCAAAGGCGTGGGACCAGGCCGCCTCGACTGTCGAGTATCTGCGGGAAGCGATGTTCTGGTTGAAGGACCCACTTCGGTTTCCCAATGGCTCTTATGTGGTATTTGCAAGCCCCTATGAGTTTACCGACGGCACGGGTGTTGTTGAAGCATGCCCTGCGGCCAGTCTTGCGGGATTTAAGCAGTGGAAAAACAAAGAAGTCCAAGAGCAGATCGTCATTTGGATGTTGGAGCAGTACATGGACATTGCGGTGGAAACCCAAACGGACATGATTTGGTTGCTGGAACACTTTTGTGGACATGGGTATGTCGCCACTGGAATGAAAGCCGACCCAGAAAACCGATGTTATCGTGGGCCGGATACACCGTTGTGGTTTGATGAGACCTGCACACATCCAAATGAGGCTGGGCACAAAGCGATTTATCAGATGTTCCGCGCGACGATTGAAGAGTAGGTCGGTTTTGGGGGGAATCGGAAACGTTTTGACCCAAGACGGAAGGAGGTGGTGATGAAGTTCAGATTCGTATTCGCACTTATGGCGGCCTTCGTGGCGGGAGGGGTTGGGGCTGCTTCTGCGGTTGCTGCGCCCACGGCGGTAGGCTACGTCGGTGAGTTACAAACCCCAAACGGCATCCCGTTTTCCGGCTCGGTGTCGGTGGGGGTCTCTCTGTTTGCTGCCGCGAGTGGTGGCGACATGTTGTGGACTGAAGATCTAGGTACGGTGGATGTCGAGTTGGGGCGATTTGATGTGGTGTTGGGGGAGACCGATCCAAACGGGCTTTTGACCGCGTTGATGACCGGCGGCGAGCTGTATCTCGAATTTGTGGTTGCCGGTGAAACGTTGGCGCCAAGACAACGTGTGCTTGCGGTTCCGTTTGCAAGGGTCGCACATGTTGCCGAGACCCTCGACGGTCTGGAAGCCGCAGATTTTGTACAATGGGGACCACAAGGAAATATTGATGTCGGTTCGGTGTCGATCATGGGTTCACCGGTCATCAATGAAACGGGGCAATGGGTGGGGGATCCGACCGGATTACAAGGCCCTCCGGGTGAAGACGGAGCACCCGGTTCGCCGGGTCCACCTGGTCCACCTGGTCCCGAAGGTCCTGCCGGTGCCCAAGGTGATCCCGGTCCACCTGGTCCAGAAGGTCCGCAAGGTCCACCGGGCTCGTCCGGAAGCGGTTTGTGGGTAGACGGAGTAGGTGTGGTCAGTACCACTGCGAGTGTCGGGATTGGTACCGCTTCTCCGGCGACCCAACTGGAAGTCACCGGCGGCCTCAAGTTGGGTTATACAGGTGCCGCGTGTACGGGATCGTTGGCCGGGACAATTCGATTTGATGGCGCGGATATTCAATTGTGTAATGGTTCTGCCTGGGTAACCGTAGGCCAATCAACCGGGACCCCGGGGGGCGGCAACGAAGAACTCACTGCCTTGGCCGCCGGTACGACCTGCAAAACCATTTATGATTCCGGGCAATCACAGGGTGACGGCATTTATCTTATCGATCCCGATGGTTCAGGACCCCTGGCCGGCCGCAAAACCTATTGTATGATGAGTCAGAACGGCGGCGGCTGGACTCTGGTGGCGCGCACGATCAACTTGGCGTTGAGCACGCAACAAAAAGAACAGGTCTGGTTGGGCGACTGGGCGAGTTATACCCAGGTCGGTTATGGGAGCCCGGCGCCGTCGTCTAAAACCTATTGGATGCCGTTGGAATACTGGCATGCGATTACCAATCTCGCCGCGACCGAGTTGTGGTCGGATACCACCACAACCGACGTGCGTGTGTCCGGATTTCAGATCGGAGACGCCACGTCGAAATACCAAATCACCTGGAATGCGGCGGTCAGCGGGTTTAACGCCATCGATTCCTGCCACAAAAACATGAAATTTACGACCTACGACCAGGACAACGACACCCATGGAAGCAACTGTGCCTATCAGAATGTCGGTTATCTCGGTGGTTTCTGGTATTGTAACTGCAATCAGAACAGCATGTTGCATTCGAACGGCACCTTGTATTCCTGGCACAACAATGCCGCGTCATCGGTTTCTTATAACCACGTTTATTTACGGGAAGCGGCCGATCTGGTTCCGAAAAATGCGCAGGCTACGGCCGGGTTGACGTGCAAAACAATTCTGAATGGAGGTCAATCGTTGGGCTCGGGGGTGTATTGGATCAACCCCACCAACGGAGGTGTGGCCACTGCGTTTAAGGTGTTTTGCGATATGACAACGGCCGGAGGGGGCTGGACAATCGTGACCAACAACGACAGCGCCGACGCCGAGGCCACGGGGTGTATCCCGCGGCTTAGTGCGTACGCCCCGGATATGTGTGGTGTGGTGTCGCCATTTGAAGATTATGTGGTCAATGCGACACAAATCCCGTTTACCGACATGGTGTGGGCGGCCTACCAGGGAACATTTAGTAATATAACAGCATATCAGTACATGAAGTGGACCGCGTCGCAGACCATTCCTACGACGTCGACGTGGACATTGACCCCGGATCAGACCAGTCAGTCGTTGGCCGGAATGGCCGGTGTACCGTTTATCCAAGGAACTTATTTTAACCCCGCGGGTTTGTCTTATGTAAGATTACAAAACACGTTGGGTGGGTATACAACAAGAAACACCACGTTCAGCCAACAGGTAGACAACTGCGAAATGTCGTTTACGGATTATGCCAACCACACGACGGGCCAAAATAAAGGCCTCGATGACTGGCAAGATGGCCATGGATGCAGTGATTCGTGGACGCCGCAGTCCCAACGAGGCGCAAGCACGATGGTGATGTTGCGGTAGGTGGTCACGTCGACGCTACACGAGGTCACTCCAAAGCCTCCGGACACCGAAATCATGTCCCCCTGACACGGCTTCAACACTTGCCCCACGCCACAACAAGGCCGAACCTAGGTGTCGCGGATGCCACAGTGTGGTCATGACAAAGCCTCTCGCGCCAAAATTTTGGTTCACAACAGGTGTCTTCGTGGTCTCCCCATGGTGTTTTCGCCGCCTATGCCACGTGTTTGATCGACGGCCATCCGGTCACGAAACACCGCGGTGGAGCAACGGCGATTCATGATGATGGCCATCGAGCCGTCTCGAACAGCTTCGAAGGCGCCCCGCGACCCTTCATTGTGGTGCGAATTGGCAACGCAGTGGCCTACATGGTATATCGGCGACATATAACGGAGACAGCATAGCGGCCACGAAAGGTGACGTAGCCATCTCCGCGAGGACCGATGACAGGGAGCTGACCTCAATGAATATCATCGAAGGTGGTTTAGACGACCCACGGGTCGTGGCGTTGTTGGCCGAACACATCGAGGCCGCACGCGCACATACGTCCTGTGACAGCGCGCACGTATTGGACGTAGGTCAACTAAAGAGTTCCGACATCCGGTTTTGGACAGCATGGGAAGGGGACCAGGTTGTTGGAACCGGTGCATTAAAGCGGCTCGATGCCTTTCACGGGGAGATCAAATCGATGCACACCCATCGCTCTCACCGCCGCAAAGGGGTGGCGGCCACGATCTTAAACCACATCCTCGCAGCCGGAAAACAAATGGGGTTGACCAGAATCAGCCTAGAAACAGGCTCATGGCCATACTTTGATGCCGCTCGCGAGTTATATAAGCAGCACGGATTTGAAGAATGCCCGCCGTTTGGTGCATATAGAACTGATCCCAATAGCGTTTTTATGACGATAACGTTTGGAAATCGTTGAGTTGATCAAGGTGGGTTCCGGAAATTCTGTCGCGTTTTTTCCGGAAATTCTGTCGTGTTGATGATGTTGTTCTTGGGAACTCTGAGGCCGTGAAAAAAGTTGGACGTGACCCAAGTCAACCGATTTTGCGCCCCATTGGCTTTGAGTTTGTGAGTGGAACACTCAACGAAAACGAAGTCGAACCGTGGGGCCGATCAGCGTAGTTCGGTAAGATAACAGGCAGCCAGTTGGCGTTTCGAATATCCGCTTGAGTCAAAGATGACCTTAATAACAGATGTTTACCAGGTGGTTGGGGGCCGCGGTGTATTTCGCCACCTCCACGATGTACACTAGATGTTTTGGCGGTTGCCACGTAGTTGGCACCTGTTTGGCGCATAGACGGCGATGGTGGATCAGTGAGCTTTTGGAATCAGGGACTTTAGCACTTGGGCGGCTTCTTCCGTGTCTTCGGCCATAATTAACTTAGCCAGGATCC
>JABWCM010000247.1 GCA_013360285.1 Myxococcales bacterium | reverse complement strand
CTGTGCTTCATTCTTATCCTCACGGAGTTGTTTTGTATCTGTTTGTACGAACGGGTCGGTTTCCATTGGATTATTCGCGCTCCACTATCCAAAACTTAGGGACGAGTGAATCCAACGTATCTTTCCGCTAAGTGTCTTTTATCACTCGGGAGCTGCGGTAAAAAACGCAACACCCAGCGTTAGCTCCGCGGGATAAGAGAGCCCGCCACCACTACCAGCAAATTCGTGAAAAAAGTGACGGTAGTCGAGTCTCAGTGCCAAGAAATCAAGCATGTATGCGGCGACGCCACAACCCGCATTTCCGGCAACTTTGTATTTGGCTTCCGCGGGGCTGTCTGCTCCCGGCTCATCCACTTCCAGCCCCATTACACCTACACCGGCAGCAATATAGAAATCGAAATGAAATAACTTAGTCGTGAATAACCCGACCTTTCCGTGGAACGGGCTCCAAATGATGTCAGCGTGCGCATACCATTGAATTTGTTGACGAATGAAGATCTGAGCATCCGCTCCACCTCCCTCCTCAAATTGGTCGGTGAGAAACTCGCGCAAGTTTGACTCCTGCCGAAAAGTGTACGCGCCACTTAGTTCCGCAGCGATATCCTCGGAAAAAAAGTAAGCTGCGCGAGCACCCAGAGGGTAATGGACCTGAAAGTCGTCGTTTGGAATTACGCCGCCAAATATCGTGAATTCAAAGCGTGTGTCTTTCATAAAAAGCCGCTTCTGAATTGTACGAATTTCTCTTTTGTCCCCCCAGTACTTGTCGAGGTCGCGATCGAGCGCTGTGTCCTCCTGGGCTATTGCATTGCTGCTTGTCAAACATATTCCAGCGGCACAGACCATCACCATCACGGCGGTTGCAAGGATACTTCGTATGCCCATGAGTTCTTCCTTTATCTCTCTTGTTCGCTTATTGCTTCGTCAGCAGATACGCCATCGAAGTTTTTCCGTAGACTTGTTTAAGTGATCATTAGGGTTGACACAAAAAGTTAGCATCGGACGCTGTTGTATCTACCGGAACAGTACAACACGGTTCGCGCAACGCTGTACACTGCTCCAAACCGGGAGAAAACTGGCCGCAACAACAGTCTCCTTGCGATTTCCACGGTTCGTTGCCCGGCGTAGCACATACACTTCCATCCGGATTACACGTAACTACACAATCACCCGCACTCCCGCCGCACGTGTTGTCATCTGTGCAAGTTTTTCTTACTAGGAGTCGTTTGTCCTGCTCAATTAACCGGAAGGATTCGGTGTCGGTTGTGCTCAACAACTGAGGTGCAGAAAACGTTAAAGACCCTGCGAGCGCGATGATTTCGCCTGGCGGCATCGGGGTATCAATTGCCGGCGCCTCTACATCTAGCGTCCAGTATCCCCCCAATGTGTCCCGAATGTTCTCGAACGCTTTCGCTAGCGCGTTTGAGAGCTGCTGGCCTTTTACTGGAAACGCGAGGTTGTTGATCCATTGATAAGTTCCCGCTGTCAGGCACGTAATTTCCATCTGGGCGGGATCGGGATCTGTGTATCCCTTTGATTGTATTTGGATGATGCTAATTGGAATCCTATCAGCGACGGGTGTTGCTAAGACTTTGCTGCGGAAGGTCGCAAAATCGGTGTCTCCGCATGGCTCGTCTGGCACAAAGTTAACACTCCCCGGATTACATGTGTCCGGGGAATCCGTAAGAATAACGATATGGCGGGTCATCGGCACCGTCTTCCCGTCATCTTTCATTACGGCGTTTGCAATGAGAAAGTCCCATGCACGATTCGCAGCGGCCCATAGCGGTGTTCGTCCAGTTTCGTTCACCTTTAGGCCGGACACCGTGCCAGACTGTGCGGCAAGGCGATTAAATGCGCCGTTCTGTGCGTCCGAATTGAAAACCCACCGATGATTGTCGCGGCAATCACCGCCCGAACATGAAAAACAGTATTTTTCTCGGGCGACGTCATTGGGCAACGCTTCTACTGCATCCACGCCGTTGCGTTCGTCCGTACAAGCGACAACAACACCTTGATCATTAAAATACCAGGCAATCAGTCTATCATTGGAATTGAGCGCCTGAACAAAGTCGGTCCCAGCTTTCTGAAATCTGTTCCGACCTTCATCACTGGCATTGAGAATCTTTTGTCCCACGAGTGTTTTGGTTTCGTAAAAATGCTCCGGCTCGACAAAACCGATCATGCTTGCACTGTGATCAACGAGCAAAGCGACTGCTACTGGTTGACGACGGTTTTTGTTGCGCGCCACAAACTCAACAGCGCGGGGTGTGGCTTTGGGTTTGTCGAACGCCGCGCTTGTACCGTTCAGTGGTACCATCTGATCCAGAGTCTGCCCATCACCAAAGATGAAACTTTGTGTCGAGATGCTTCGACCGGGTCCGACTGACACAAACTTTCCGCCGACTCGGTCACCCTCTCTCACCTGACGATCATTGTTGCCACCGAGTCCGCCCTTGTGTTCAGTGCTTTTTAGGTTGAAATGAACTCGAAAGCCAGTGACGGTGTCGCCAACATCACATGCCGGAATCAGGTTTCCGTCGGTTCCTGCCTTTAATGGCGTCGATCCTACGACGCGCATCGGATCTGCTGGATCGAATTGAACGTTAGAAAGGCGAAAAGTAGCGGTTGTATCGCATCCGGCGCCAATCCAAAGTCCAATTAAGCACAACGCTAAACGCACGTTGCTAAACCTAGATGTAGACAGGTTGCAGAAATCTGCGGCTCGCACTACAAAACGGCACATGAGTTCCTCCGGAAACACAGCGAGCGTCGCTGTTGCCGCCAATCAGCAACTGCAAACGTATTGAGGGTCACAGTTAAGAAGCAGAGCGTTTGAGGAAATGACCCTCGTCAAACGGCGCGCCATTCTAACCCGCCGTGAATGTCGATGCAATCGTTGTGCGTGTTTAAGCAAAAAAATGCCTAATTCGAGTGTCAATGGATTGAATTTATTGTGGTTCGCCTGCGCGGTCGATGTGTTCGTTACGGTTTCGCCCGTTTCGTAGGCCTGTAAATTCGGCGAGTTTTTGCGCGACACGGCGGGTGTTAAACGATGAGCTGGGGGGCACCATTTCAGTTACGAACCAACAAAGCAATGAAGGGGGTGTGCAGCTTGTATGCGGCCCAGTCTGTGTACCGCAGACGAGCTATTGGGAGAAACCGGCTACCCGTGAAAGTCAAATAACCCGGTGTTGGCCGTTGTCCGGGAGTATGTGCTCCGAATGTGACATGAATACGAAATTAGATATCAGTGGCGCCGAAACTGGATTTTTCGGTTCCTATTATTCCGGGCGCATTTTTTACTATTGACTCTAAGAGAACGTCGCAATTAAAGTTCCTAGGCCAGTGGCATGGCAAAACATTGTATTAATTCTCTTAGCACCTCCGGTCCCCCGCGAGAGGTATAGTAATGAAAGTTTGGAGTGCATTGAGTCGGATCCCATTCCGACGTTTGATTTCGATTGCTGCGCTTGCTGTATTGGCCGTGGGAACTTCCGCGTGTTCTGACGAGTCTGGCAGTGACGACTCGGGAGAGGGTAATACAGGCGGTGGTGGATCTACCGGCGTTGTGAAGTTTGCGGAAATCGAGGTAGTGCCGGACAAAGTATCGGTAAGTCAGGCGATTTCGCCTGGATCGGAGTCGGTTCATATCGTTCAGGTCAGAAACACAGGCGAAATTGATCTGAAGATTCAAAAAGTGCTATTCGACTATACGCCAGTTTCTGCAGATGAGGCAGAAAATAAGGCTGCGTTTCGGCTGGCTGCAGTTCGAGGCTGTACTTCCGCCGGATGTGTGGATTCATGGGATCCTACCACAACGGATTTAACCGCTTTGGGATCTTCGTCCCCGCTGGTCATTGGCGTGGATGGCATTCCGTATTCTTACCTGGAGATGGAAGTGCGGTTTCTGCGGCCAGAAACGACAGCGCAGCGGAACGCAAAACTGACGCTTGAGTCGAATGCCAATGGTCAGCCATCAAAGGTTATTACGTTTAGTACCTTAACCGGAAATGCGAGTATCGTCGTTTTGCCGCCAGACGTAGATTTTGACCAAGTAAAATCGGGTGAGGAACCCATCAAGTCCGTGACCATAACAAACGTCGGTAGCGACAAACTCGAAGTAAGTAAGATGGTGTTTAATGGTAGCAACTATTTCACCCTGCTCATCGGTGATAAGTCGTATGCACCAGGGGACACGATCGAGTTTGATCCGCCGATCGGTATCGAACAAGGCGCTCAATGGCCGTTTAACGTTCAATTTAAGCCTACCGATGCGGATCCGGCTACAGCAACAATAAACATCTTTTCAAATGATGTTAACGCGCCTGTTGATGGGTCCAAAGTTACCTTGAAGGGAAATACAAAAGGACCATGCATAGCAGTAAATCCCAAAACCCTCAACTTTGGGGGTAAAGTCATCGGCCAATTGTCTACCTTGCCAGTGGAGATCGTTTCTTGTGGCACAGCTCCGTTGGAGATTACCAATATTGTTTTGGAAGAAGGCAGTAGCCCGGATTTTGTTCTCGACTTTACGTCAATCCCGGGCTTTGAAGACAATTCTGCGCCGTCCGCTGAGAAGCCACTAATTATGGCAAAAGACACCAAGGTCGAATTGACGGTTCGGTTTGTGCCGGACGGTGAAAATCCCAAAGATGAACTTGGCGCGCCAATCCCGGACGTTGGAACGATATTACTCACCAACAACACGTTTGAAGAGGTTGTGCCCGTTAAGGTTCAGGGAATTGGCGTAGACGTAAACTGTCCGCAAGCAGTGATCGTTGTTCAGGAAGGAGACCAAGTTATTCCGCAAACGGTGCTTCATTTGTTTGGAGATCAAAGTTCGTCCCCCGCCGGTGATATCGTGAGTTGGCTTTGGTCGGTAGATCAGCCTGCGGGTAGCCAATCTTTGTTTCTGCCGTCTAATACGTTTCCGACAGTCACGTTTGAAGCCAATGTTGCCGGTTCGTACTTGTTTTCACTTGATGTGACCGACTCGAACGGGACGACAAGTTGTTTTCCGGGCACCGCTGCGGTTGTTGTTATTCCGGACGAAGCGATTCACGTTGAGTTGGTTTGGAATACGCCCAACGATCCCAACCAGACCGACGAAGGACCAGAGGCTGGCGCTGACATGGATCTCCATTTTCTTCATCCGTTCGCCGCTGGCCCGGACTTAGACGGTGACCAATTGCCGGATGGCTGGTTTGACAACCCGTTCGACTGCTTTTGGTTTAATCCAAACCCTCAGTGGGGCGCATTTGATCCGGCCATTGATGACGACCCGAGTTTGGACCGAGATGACACAGACGGCGCCGGACCGGAGAATCTCAACTTGAACATACCAGAAGCAAACAAAGTGTACCGTGTTGGAGTGCACTATTGGCACGACCATGGGTTCGGACCGTCGTTTGCCACTGTATTTGTTTACATTTACGGGGAGCAAGTATACGAGGTCACTGATGTTAAGCTTGTGAACCACGACATGTGGGAGGTTGCAACGATCAGTTGGCCCGACGGCAAAGTGGAGCAGATAAAAGGAACAAACAGCTCGTATAAGATTACCCCGAAGTATGAAAATCCATTCTTCTTTCAGCCATAGATACAATTCTTACGGCTTCTCGTTTCAGCATTACCTAAACACTTCGGTTGCGTAAATTAATACTTTCGGTAAACACCTACCACGACTCCAAGAATGGAAGTCTCACGAAAGTCTCGTTTGTGAACGTAAATCGGATCCATTGTCGGATTAGACGGTTGAAATCGCACCCGGTCTGCTTCTGGGTAGTACCGCTTCACGGTCGCCTCTTCGTCAATTAGTGCCACCACGATTTGGCCATGTTCCGCGCGCATTTGTTTTCGAACGAAGATGTAGTCTCCGTCGTAAATCCCGTCTCCTATCATGCTTTCTCCAACTACTCGGAGTGCGAAGACTTGTGTATTGTTGCCGAGAAAGAACCGGTCGACTCTTACGGTGTCTTCAACATTTTCTTGGGCCAAAATTGGCAGTCCGGCTGCGATTTTTCCGACAATCGCGACTTCGACATATTTGTTTTCCAGGTCGGTAGGGCGCAATGCGCGTGATTTGAGTTCCTCACGAGTCAGCACACCCTTTTTTTCGAGTGCCTTTAAGTGATCGTTTACTCCGTTTGTCGACCGAATACCCATGAACATGCCGATTTCACGAATTGTCGGAGGATAACCTCGGGTTTCTATCGATTGCCGGATGTAGTTCAATATCATTTCTTGTCGATGTGTGAGTTTTTTACGCGCACGCGAAATTTCGCGTACGTTGGACTCAGATCGCTCATTTGGACTTGTTTCTGACATGTCGCTGTGTCTCCTATTTTGGGATTTCGTTTGACTAGCCCCATGCACACGGGAGCAGTGTACATTTGTTGTGGCTGAACTCGTGTGTAGTTGTCAAGGCGAAATGCAAAAATAGTGACACCACGTCGTCGATTCCTGGCTTTTTGATCTTGACGTTGTTGGCGAGGTCGCCAGGGGGAGAGGGCGAGGATCGGATTGGCGTGCGCGTACCCGCATTCCATGCCGACTTTCGGTTGTGAATATCGGCTGCCATCTGCACATGTTTGCTTTCGGTCTTTTGCTTCTAAAGTCTTACTCGACATGCCGCAAGCTCGTCCGCTTACAGCTCGAGGTTTTTCGAGGGTGTTTGGGTAAAAAATTGCGATACACGAGCTACTGGCCCACTACGTCGATCCTGTCTCGGCCAGTCCATCCTCGGCGTGCCTCTGGGGCCGCCTGCATTGGGCCTCGGTCGACAAAACCGGCTCGCTAGGTGGCTGGTGTTTTTTAGGGGATTTCACGACCCGGCCGAGTTTGAGCCGGATCGTCCGGAAAAATCCTGAGTCATATCGGGAATATGGCGCAGGGACTTTTACGGGCGGGACGGCCAAAGGCGGCCAGGGCGTGGAATTCATCTAAAAACACCAGCCACCTAGCGCCACCGCTTCGCTCACCGGCGATTTTTCCCAAAAACCTCTTAGCCTCGATTATTTTAGCGGACGACGTCCGTCGAATTGCCATGCTGTACCAGAAAACGCAAAACGTAGTGGTTCAACGGACCCATCGGCAAAGAGAGCATAGATTATAACGAATTGGTTTGTTGGGCTCTCGCTTGTTACTGATTCCGCGGTATTCGGTGGGTTCGTCGAAAATGCAACAGGCACACCACCGAAGATATAATTGAGCAATCCCGACCCGGATGCCATCGCGTCAACCTTCTCGAGCGAAGCGGTTACGGGAAGTTCGGCACCGGCGGCATCGTTCATTCCTGCGCTGACCAATACTTCTTGCCGAAAGGAACTGGTTAGTTTCTGCCAAATTCCGAGGTAATTTTTTGCTCTAGTTACCAATACTAGGTCGTTCGCTGCTTCAGTAACTGCATCGCCATCCATTGAGTGTTTTGGAAACCCGATAAGTTTGTGAACAAGTTCACTTTCACCGTGAAGTGGCCTGATTGTGGCAGTTGGTCCACATGAGACAGTCGCGATGCAGAAAGATATCAAAAACAGCGTTGGTAATTTAACTGGTTCGATATCAACCAACGTCCGGCTAGTCATCTTGTCTTTCATTTCTGTGTAATACCTCTTGGAGCGTTGGAAGTGGTGGGCCGCTGCGGTCGGTCCGAAGCCTCCTGCGAAGTGACGGATGCTTAGGATAAATTGCTGTCTCTAAAGAGAGTCGCTGCCGTAACGGTCACAGGCGGCTTGGAGATGAGGAAACCGACTCACGGAGCGGCTGGATTGATCCGAAACGCTTCCCACGTTCCTGAAAATGGATTTCCCGCCGCACCTTCCAACAGGATTTGACCGTCCCAAGTCCCCGGTTCAATTCGATCAACAACCAGGTCACTGTCATCGTCATGCATCGTGGCTTCCCCCTTTAAACTGACCAGGGAGTCGGTCTCAAGTCCAAGTAGGAATCCCTCAAGCGGTACGACGAGGAGGGATACGGTGCCGACGCACGCATCATAAATGTCCTGTTCGTCAATTCCAAGATTTCCAAGCGCGTTTGCGATGCCTTCGCAGCCAATCATAGAAGCCACCGCATCTTTAAGTGAGTCCTTCCCCGTAAGTTGTTTGAGAATGACCTTATTTAAGACAAACAATATTAATTTACCGTAATTGAGAGCAATTTTGTGTGGGTCGATGGTCAGGTGGTCAAAGTTTGATATCGCGCCGGTCCAATTTCCAGTTAGGAGATCTAAAGGAAAGTCTTTGTTATCAATGTCTGTGAGTGTAAATGGGTACTTCCCACATTGTTCGTAGTCGGGGGCATTTTTGTCACACCCGAGCTTCCAACTCAGAACAATACCGGTAAAATTAATTTGCCCCTGAACGTAATAATCGTTCATCAATTTTGAGATCTTAAGTTGCCCGGTGAGTTCGAGTTTGGCAATCACCTGCAATAAATCTTGGCCTATCGTGAAGAAATCCTGGATCCAGTCTGGCGCATCATTGAGCACCCATTCAGTAATCAGCTCGGCCAGTTTGTCCTCGAATAACCCAAACACCACGTCCGTAATAAGGCCACCGACGTATTGTGTGACTAGCTTTTTGATTTGATCAATTAGAAATTTTCCCGGGTTGTAAAATAGCGTTGCCAGTTCATCAAGGATGTCACCTAATTGCCCGGGAATGGCTCCGGTGAAGTCGAATACGTTGTTCAGGTCATACAGCCCCGCCGGGTTCAATGCGAGAACGAAAACCTTTAAAGTGGTTTCATTCTCAATATCCGGTTCGACGTAGACGGCGTCCTGGCATCCGGCGGCGGCTAGACCGCCGCCCGGCGACTTCAGGGCGGACGCCACCACGGTGTATTTTTTGTTTGCAGTAAGACTTTTGAAGACGGGTTTGCTTTCTGGACTCAACACGGTTTTTTCAGCAACCGATAGTTGGGGTGGTTTCACCGGGTTAAACACATTGCACGATATGTTTCCCTCCAGTAGTTGTATCTTAATCTGCTCAATTGGAATCGCGCCCTCGTATACAATAGTGACCCGAAGGTCGCCGGTAGGAGGATTGCCAACACGTATTTGAATCGTTTTGGGTTTGGCGTCTTCCGCGGTTACTTCTACGGTGTAAAGCACATCTCCGACGGTATTGCCTCGGAATATCACGTTTGTAAGGCCTTCTTCGTCGGTGATGGCCGCCTCTGTTTCCAACTCGGCGTCGCCTGGTGCACCCACCCCGGTCGCGTCGATTATCGCGAAGCTCAGTGTGATTCCTGCGGCAGGTCCACCACTGTCGTAGTCAATCGCCTTTACTAGAATTGGTAGTTTTTCGTTAATTTGGACGTCTAGTGGTTTCGAAATATCGTGAAGAAAGATGATTTCAATGCCCTGAACGTCTGGAGTCACGATTTCAGGATCAGGAGGCTGCTCCCTACGGTCCGGTTTGGTTCCAGTCGAATCGTTGTCGACAAGTGGAACGTCGCCTTCAGCGAGAGTTGGGGGGCCAGTGGGCACACCACCTAAGTTGGGTTCGGTATCTGCGAACGGATCGACCGACCCGCCGGCAGCGCCGTCATCGGAGCATGCACCGACGAAAAATGATGCCGCGAGTAAGCCAATCAAAAAAGCGTGCGTGCGCCGATGTTTCATAACAGAAAGCTCCACATCAAGATCTCCGAAACTTCACGCAAGGTGGAACAATGGGCGGTGACGATCGTTTTATTTTCGTCTCTATGGTTCACAACCTGCACCTTATTCTATTCCGCTGTATGGTGAAGCCACAACCACTTTTGCACATGTACACCAATGCGTCATACGGATGTGCGTGCACCCGCTGGTCAAACCCGTTAACACCAATTGTTTATATTACAACATTGATCGGAACGTGGCCGCGCCAATCTGGCACCGCCGAACGTTTGGTGTCTATGAGGGTCAACTTCAAGCCGGAAGTGACCCTGAGAAAGCTAATTTAGCGCAGAATTGGCCGGGACCCGAGTGAGGCTATATCGAGTATATGCCGCACCGACGGGAATGGCCAAGGCAGCCTAAATTAGCCAATCAGGGTTCACTTATCCATTTCCGCATTACAACCGCGCTAAGTATTTTATGGTTTGGCAGCGTATAATTTGCCAGCGTGTTCGCGTAACCGCCGCTTGGTTGCTTCGGAGCTGATTTAAGTTATAATTCCCGTCGCGCTAACGGAATAGCGCTATTTCTTGGATGTTGGAACACCGCGGGAGTAGCCGTCGCCGTCGCCCATGGATGTGGCCCGACCAGGCCCCGCGCCAGGTTGGTCAAAATATCTGACAACTTTCATTGCGCATCACTGAAACTGGGCGCACGAGCACGGGTATTGGTGTGAAGGAAATCACCTGTGGCAAACAATTCCTGTTGTTTGGAATTTTCCTATTGCTCATCGGGTTTCCTACCGCGGTCGGCTCGCCATTGGCGTTGCAGGTTGTAAACCATATGTCATAATTGTGTACGCGTTTTGTTTGTTTTCCTGGGTTCCACTAACTTAATACTTGCGATTATCAATAAATGCCTTATCGGGCATCACGGGAGGAAAGATGACTGTATCCCACGCCGACCTGATAGCGGCTCTCGAGGGCCGTTACGACTACTATTCAGCGCGCGTCGTACTCAAAGAAGTGCTGACCCGTGCTGAAGTGGCGGAAAAAGCCACCTATGGAGATCCTGAAGTGGCATCGATTGTGCAAGTGTTGCGAAGTTGGGGTGATAGAACTGACCATGTTGTTGAGGCGCTCACCATGGCGGAGTCTGTGCCAGGCGATTCAGCCGATAGCGCGAATGTAGCAGCCACAGTCGAAGAAACTCAGCCGGAAGACCATCCCGCGAATGTGTTGACCGACCCCGAAACAACTCAAGTCGGGGTGACTTCCGAACCCGTGATTGAAGGTAGCGGAGCCGAGCACGCCGAGGTCGACAGCGGTGACTCCGATTCTGAAGACTCTTCGGGTGACGACAAGTCCTCACATAGCAAAAAGCCAAAGTCAAAAAAAGGCAAATAACATATGATACCCACGCGATGCGCGAATATTTCCCTGAAATAATTTCTTCCAGGCGTTTCGTGGTCAACTTTCCGCGAAAAGTCGCTTAGGTCGTTTGCTCTAGGCTATTTACTGTGTGTATAGCCGGGCAAAAGCGACTACATTTCGAATTTTGAAACATACCCTGGTCAACGAGTACCAAGACCTGAATGAAAAGCCACTTCGAGGCCAATACCACGTCGCCTTATGTTAGTGACTTAACAATCTCTGCATCAATAGCCAAATGAGGTGCCAGTGACAAGAGTGCTTTTTTTGGGGGCACAATACGGAAAGTCTTTGTTCACAGTTGGAGTCGCAATTACTACGGTGCTGCTGTGGAGTCGGCCGGCATTTTCAAAGAGCGACGGAACGCGCCATATAGATTGGATTATGTTGCCCGGCGAAACGGTTGAAGACGCTGTGTCACAGCTTGGTCTCTCGGTGGAACAACTTTGTGCGGCAAATCCAAAGTGGGATGGTGAGGTACGTGGGGTAGAAACATTGCCTGTTGAAGTTCCCGTCGATGTTTCTGTCCGCACTCTTGTCAATTATGTTCCCAAACCAGGTGAAACGGTTCATGGTGTTGCTAAACGCTTCAATGTTTCGCCAGAGTGGGTTCGTGTGTTGAACCACATTCCGGAGCATACAAACGAGTTGCCGGTTGATGTACCGGTTGTCGTAGTCGCCTCGGTGGATGGTACCAACCAAGGTATCGACGAAAACGGTGATCGATTTTCTAGTCGTATTCGCCAGCCAACACACATTGGTACGTCCCCCTGGTTTCATCTGAAGCGGGACCGTACAGGGTGGGGCACCGTTAACACGGTGTTATTGTTGAGGCAGGTTGCCGCGGAGATCGCCCGTAAGTTTCCTGGATCGCAGCCTTTGGTGTTCGGTGATATCAGCCAGAAGTGGGGAGGGCGTCTCGCTCCTCATGCATCACATCGCCGTGGGAATGATGTCGACATCGCGGTTCCTAGGACCGATTCGAACGAGGAAACTGAATTTCATGTGACCTCGCCGGGCAAGATGGATGTGGCTCGCACTTGGGAGTTGGTGCGAAGTCTCGTTGTGACCGGTGCTGTTGAATACGTTTTTCTTGATTACCGCCTCCAGCAGCCCCTGTATGATTTTGCGTCGGGTACTGGACTGTCGGCAGACGTTTTGACAGAACTGTTTCAGTATCCTAATGGCCGGAATCACCGAAAAGGCATTATTCGCCATTCACCCGGCCATTCCAACCACGTTCATGTTCGGTTTTCTCACGATAGGCAGAACTTAAGCGTTGTTGCAGTCGATGAGCTATCCTTTGGAGACGGAACCTTTGCTCAAGACCACAAACGAGATGTCGTTCCGAATATTGGCCGTACTGTCGAACGACGAGGACGGTGTCTCGTTGGCGCGACGGAGGAGTCAAACTCAAACTAAGCCTATTCAGTCGAGCATTGCGCTCTGTGCATCCGGACTGTTCTTAAGTTACTTTATATGTGATTATTTGCGCCGTGGCTGGTCGTCCGGGTGGTAGTATTGACCGCTGACTTCGGTATTTGGGCGTGGGACCTCCGGATCGGATGTCACTTGCGGTCGTTTTCGTAGGACTACGTTTGCAGGTATACCCTGCGTTAGGCCTCTCCGATTTTCCGAATGAACTTCAAAGTTTACGCGTGGTTCCGAAACACGGGGCGAAGGCCCATCTTGTGAGTGTGTTGCCCAATCTTCCTCTTCGGGTGGTAGGTAGTGATAACGGTCTTGATATGCTGACTGCGGAACACCGTGCTGAGGACGTGACCGGGGCGGTGGGGAGTCACGCCGCTCCGGTTCGGCTCTGTTAGGACGAGCGTGTTCCTCGGCGCCGTGAAGAACGCTTCGACCGTCGGAAACGTTTTCGTCGATTCGCAATTCCGGGCGGGTCGCCTTGGGGCGTTCGAAATCCAACGGAATTGCCTGAGTAAGTCCGGAACCTTGCTGTTTGTGGCGCTCCTGAGCCACATGGCGGTGTGGCCGATCTGGCAAAGGGATCGCTTCATCATAATATGGCGACGGACTCACCGGAATCTTTGGGCGTACTTCTTGTTGCCGGCGTTGCGAAGAACCGGCGTTATTGGGCACGAACTCACCCAACGGGCGGAAGTTGTTTCTTTCGGCAGGGATCGGTTCTGTGCTCATCGCCTTGTTGGTGTTGGATGATGCCGTCGGCGGATGTTCAGGGCGAACCTGGTGGGGCCGTCCTTCGCGTGGGGTGTCGACCATGGGTGCATCGACCGTGTTTGCTTCCTCATTCGGTGGCTCTGCAGTCGTCGTTGGAGTGTTTGTTACACCGTGCGCTGCGTTTTGCTGTGAGTAAAGTATGGAAATCTGAGTATTTCCTAGGGCAAGTGTATCACCGGAACGCAGTCGTCGGCGACCTGTTAACTTAGCATTGTTTAACCACGTGCCGCTTTTGCTTTTTGCGTCCATTACGAAAACGGCATCGGAACAGAAGTTCTCAATAATTGCGTGAGTTGGAGACAAGTTATCGTCTTCGATTAGAACGTCTCCTTTCATTCTTCCGATTCGTACCATCGGTTTTGTAATCGTCACGCCAAAAGGCAATTCGTCCTTACGGCGTACGATTAAATGCAGCGCGACGTCGGATTGTCGTAGTTCCTCGACGTACATCACCTGAGTTCCACCAAGTTGAAGGTGGTCGCCATTGGTGAGCGTGTGGACGCCTTCCGCCTCTCTTCCGTTTATTCGAGATTGTCCGCCCGCGACAGTCACCAAATTGTAGCGGTTTCCAGATACGAAAATTTCAGCATGGCGTGGCAAGACGTGAGTGTCTCGAATGACGATGTCGTTGTCTTCCGCGTGGCCCAAGAATATTCGCGGTTTTGTAATAAAAACACGCAAAAACTGGCCCTGATTCTCCAGGAGCAGATATGATTTCGGTGTTTGTGGTTGGTTGTTGGACATACTCACGTTGCTCCTCATTCGGTTGTTGTATTCTGCAACGCGACGAGAATCCGGAATGGGCGAAATCGACAAATGTACGTTATGATCTTCGCTTAGTCGCAGAAGAAGGCGGCCGTCGTTTTATTCATCTTTGCGCTGGTGCCTCCTCTTCCTGGGTTGGCAAAGGCGACTCCTCACCAGCCGTAGGCTCCTCACCTTCATCGGCGCCAACTGCGGAGCCTTCGGCTCGCGCCTCTAGTTCCAAAATTGCCTTTTCCACATCACCCAGTGCCTGTTTGTAGTTCTCGGGCGTAATCTCTTTCTCCACCTTGGCAGCAAAATCTTCCACTGGTCGTGCGCCGCCGCCTGCGCGGTTGGTTGATTCGGGTTGGTTTGGGGTGCTCGGGGCAGACGTCGGTTGTGCCTCCTGGTTAGGCCGAGCCTCAGCTTCTTCGGGGACCGCCGCTTCGCTAGGCACTGCGGGTGGCGAGTTCGCCGTCGAATTTTGTGGCGCCTCGCCCTTTTTGCATCCCATAGCTCCGAGAATGAGGCAAACGACAATCAGCACAG
>JABWCM010000246.1 GCA_013360285.1 Myxococcales bacterium | reverse complement strand
CCGGAAAAATCCTGAGTCATATCGGGAATATGGCGCAGGGATTTTTACGGACGAGACGGCCAAAGGCGGCCAGGACAAAAATTTCATCAAAAAACACCAGCCACCTAGTACATGGTGTGTCGGCCAACATCAACCGGGAGGTTTGGTCGGTCTCTCCGGGCCTCCCCCGCCGGTGGCCTTGCCCCCGCGCCAGGGATTCGTGGACGTCTTATTCGAAAAATCGACACACGATGTGTTTGTACTCGATTCGGTCCTTCCAGCGTTATGGAAAATTTCCGCTAAAGAACCCACGAGTTATACCATTCCGCTCGCGGGAGTGGTGGGTCAACTTGTGGAACTCGGCCCGGGCACAGTCGGTGTTGTCACCGCTTATCCTCCGGGAATATGGGTACATTTGTCCCACACCGGTGAGAACGTTCGTGTTCAATGGGACACGCCTCAGCGCGCCGCCGTGTATGATCCCGCGCGGGATATTTTGTGGACAGCCGGTCCGGCGGAACCACAGGCCAGGCGTAACCAAGGTCCTCTTCACCAACTTTCGGCGGCGATTTTTGGCTGGGACGCCAAATCTTTACGCCACGGCACTTTGTTGTTGCGCGAAAAATTGCTTTTGGGTCCCCTTGGTCTGGCGGATCCGACGAGCATATCAGTAATACAAGAGTCAATTTTAGTTACTTTGGGTGCAAACAATGCAGTGATGTGGTGGCGACCTGGCGAAGAACCCGTTCGATGTTCCACCGAGCCCTATCCCAGCTTTTCGTTGCCTTTTTCCGGTGGAGTTCTTGTAACGAGTCGTCTTGGTGATGCCGTTTTGTGGTTTCCCAAAACCAACGTGTGTGTACACCAAACCGTTGTGATCGACCCGCATCCTCGCGACGGTCTGAAGTATTGGGGAGAAAATCTATTTTATGGTCTTCGGGACACTGTGCCGCATGAGGACGCCCCATATACGTGTAACAGTTGCCATTGGGATACTGGAAAAGACCACCGGTTGCAGCCTGGATTTCTTGAACAACGTTGGGAAATGACCCGCAGCCTGGCCGGGATTCGCGCCGTTTTACCGCTATTTACGACGGGATTCGGAAGCAGTATGGCCGATACTGTCGAAGGGCTACTTCGCGGGCTGGATCCTCGTTTCTGGCATACACAACCGTCTCATGATTCTTATTGGCTAAAACCTGCGGTGATCCAAACAAAGGGTGGTCTTGTTGAGCTGTCTGCCGCACAACAACGCGACGCCCTGGTCCATTATCTCATGTCGCTGTTGCCGCAGGTTGGACCGCTGCGGTTGGCTGACGGCGGGTTTTCCGCTGCGGCCGTAAAAGGAGCGACGTTGTTTTGGGACCACTGTGCTTCGTGTCATCAGCCACGGGCTACGTTGCGCGAGCCCTTTGGGAACGAAGGCGAAAAAGTGACGACCGTGGATGAAATGTTGGTAACTTTACGGTCTGTTCCGCTTGTTTTTGGTGCGCGTGCGTTTGCACATCTTCCTGAAATCTCTTCGTTTACGCCTCATGGAAACCGAATTGCTCCGCTTTTTGAGTTGTGGCGAGGTGGCCCGTTCTTTTCCGATGGCAGTGCTTCCGACCTGCGAACGGTACTAAGCCGGTTTGTGCCGGGATCCAAGGTGGGACATGGGCCGGATCGGGTTTCCGGCAAACGGTTCAACGACGAAGAAAAGGAGTTGCTCTGGACTTTTCTGATGTCGCTGTAATTACCAGAATGCTTTGTTGTCGGGATTTTCTTTGACGTCCAGCCCAGGAGCGGAATCCGGTTTGACGGAGAGGATATTGTCGCCCTCGCGTTGTAATGTAACGGGAGTTCCGGTCGACTGTCCTTCGATTTCCACTCGAATTCCTTCCAATACGTCGAATGGCAACTGCTGAAATTCGCTGGTGCTGTTGGGTGGAACACTTTCATACACGACGGATTGGGTAGAGTCACCGCTGACGAGCCTCACCGTCATCGGTTGTTCCCAATCGTTTTTGATCGCGGCGCGTGTGATTGCAGCCCGGCACCCGCCAGCTAAGCTGATGACCAGCAGCAACAGGCATACAATGGATTTCTTCTTCCACATCAGTACGTTTCTCCTTTGTCAGATCGTTTCGTGTCCATGACCCACGGGTCTTTCTGGACCCGCAACACGATCTCAATAGGACACACACCGGGTGGCAACGTCAATCCAAAATGCACGGCAGTCGCAACGTCTCCGGCATCCAGCACGCGGTCTTCCACAAACTGCGCGTTTGCATCCGGCATCTTGGGAGGTGTCACAAAACTGGGAAAGAGGGTCATCACCTTGATTCCATCGCCACGCACTTCATCAAAAAGGTTTTCTGCAAACGCTGCCATCCCTCGACGTGTCGCACAGTACATCGCCGAATGCATCCCATTTTCTTTGGCGGCAAGGGACGAAATAAACACGATTGCGCCGCGGCTACTTTTGCGTAACCACGGCAGAGCGGCGGCCGTCAAAACGTAGGGTGCGCGCATATTTACGTTTAACATAGCATCTAGTTGGGTTAAATTATCAAGTGAAACCGGCCCCCAATGCGCCACCCCCGCGTTATGGACAATTGCATCCAGACCGCCGAAGTGTTCTACCGTTTTCGCCACGGCTTCCTGAATGGACGTCAAATCGCTTAGTTCGGTGACGATTGCCAACGCTTCCGCACCCGTTAACAGCAATTCTTTCCGGGTTTGTTCCAACCGGCCTTTGTGTCGACCCAGGATCACGATCCGTGCCCCTTCCGACGCAAGCCGGTGTGCCACAATACGTCCAATCCCACGCCCGCCGCCCGTCACCATAATGATGTGGCCTTTTAGTCCCTGTGATGTTGTATCTTGCGTCATTCGTTGTCATCCTTGGTATATCGAACAGGTGGATTAGGAATGATGAGATTGTAATGACATTGCCGGGCCTCACCGAAGAAGAACACGAGAATTTGTGCCGCCGCTGTGGATCATCCTGTCACTGGGCCGTACCTGTTAATGGTTTGCCGGTCGTTGTCGACGAGCTGCATTGCACCTATTTGGCACGGGATCCGGACGGTCGGTTTCGTTGTACCGTTTACGAGACACGTTTTGAAGTGGCTCCGTGGTGTCGAACCGCCGAACAAGCACTGGAGCACGGTCTTTTGGCTCAGGATTGCCCCTATGCCAAACATCGTTCCGGTTATCGGGGCAAAGTAACGCTCCATCCAAGATTACAAAAAACGGTGGAACCGGCTATTCGAGCCGAAATTTTGCGTACAGGTGTTCCAAACGGTGCGTCTTTGGCCGGGGCCCTTCGTTTTTTGCATCGGACTGGTCCGGAAACCTTCAAATTTAAGTATGACGCCGATAACGAACGCCATATGCCGGTTGTGATACACGATGTCGATGAGGATGGTGAGGATTAGCCTGGATTTTTCGTCGGAATTTGCCGGCGGCTTGGCATGGATGCTCGCGAGATTGTGAAAAATTCCGGTTAACGTTCTCGAACCGTTGCGCCGCGTCGTCCGGAGCGAGCCGGTGCATCGTCTTGTGGGCGAAGGGTTTCCACGTCTTCCAACAGTCCGTGGTCGTCATTTTCTTCACCCAACCCGTCGTGCTCATCCGCTTCGTCCGGATCCGCCTCGTCCGGGTCGTTTTCGTTGGTTTCCAACGGATCCTCAAAGGTGTCCGCCGGTGTTTCTGCCCCACTGCTCGAAACGGCCGTCTCGGCCAAAGATTCGTCCCCAAGTCGAAAAATATAATGGAAATCCAACGTGAACACATGAACATAACCCTGTTGCTCCTCGGCATACATCATGGCTCCGTCCAGAGGTGTTCGACTGACAGGCTTTCCTGTTTTGACATCAATCAGGTAGGCAAACGACTTGTCGGGTAAACCTCCGAAGCCGGCCAACATCAAATCCTCGCCTAAAAACACAAAAAGATTGGTTGATACATGGACCGGCGTTCGCCAGATCACTTTGTTTTGTTTCGGTTCTAGGGCGACAAGGGTGGAACACTTAGGCCCCGGAGAACGCAGATTACGGCACGATTCGTTAAAATAAAGAACGCCGTTTCGCAGCCGAACGTCCTGAATTTCTGAGCTGGGAGAAATCAGATGTGGGTTAAGCGGTAGCCGCCAAAGTTCGTTGCCGTCGGCAGTTATGTAGCGGGCAAGATATTTGGTTTTCTCCGGCCGAAGATCCCGAGGAGGATTGTCGCGGTAAAACGCGAGATAATGCCCGTCGGGTGTGGGTTCGATGATGATCGGACGGTAAGTGACCGCCCCGTCGATGAATAGATCGGCAATCGGTGCCGGCAGATCTTTGGCGACGGCTGTTCTCAGTCGCATCAAAAAGGGGCTGTCCGGTTTGTTCATGCCGGTCAGTTTGTCCTGGCGCAGATCATAATGAAATGGCTGAAATCTCTTCTTCGCAACCGGCACAAGCAGCGACCGCAATTCTTTGGGCATCGACTGTGGCGGGGTTGGTTTTGCCAGGCCCGGGCTGTACCATGCTATTAAGATAGCGGCGATGACGGTTATTTTACTCAATTTCGTCATGGAGCACCCGGTTTGTGGGCAACGTGTACGTTCGTGTCATCCGACTTGACGACCACGCCGACCAACTAGTCGGTGGGTTGTTTCAAGGAAAACCGCCATATTACAAATTATTCTCCGCCGATCGTCCGCTTTGCGTTGAAGCGTTGCGGCAATTCGGGTTAGGCTGCTCAAACGCACGGTCTGGCGTGCCCAATGTCCTACCACATAGGATTCCACGATGTTCTCATTCCGGCAACTTGTTCTTCCAATCGTATTTTTTGGACTCACCCTATCGTTGTTTTCCGGCTGTCGGGATGACAACTTCGAGCCGTTGCAGGTCAAAGATCCCGATGGTGGTGATTTCTACGGATCCGACATCCAGTTTCCCGACGTCCAGCCGGAACCCGACGGAAACGATGTCAACAACACAGATGCGGACGTTGGTGTTCCCGACGATGTACATGACGTCGCCGAACCGATTGATCTGATTGTGCCCGACAGTGGAAACGATGCTGCCGATGGTGGTGATGACGCTGTTGTGGGTACCGATGCTGAACAGGACCACTTTGGCGATGCCGAACAAGATGTCGTGGACACAGACGCGCTGACCGACGTAGGCGGGACAGACGACGTTTCACCTACGGATACGGTTGCGGACGATACGCAGGCCGACATTTCCGAAGTGGATACCGCTTTGGATGTGACCGAACCTGTTGATACGAACACCCCGGACGATGTGTCCGATCCAGGCGACGTGGCGGAACCCACTGACACTGCGGTGCCGGTGGATATCGCCGAGCCAAGCGATGTGCTGAATCCTACTGACATTGTGGCCGACGTTCCGTCTCCCGAAGATGCAACCGAGCCTACCGATACCGGAGAACCGCCGCCGCCCAGCGAAGTCATAGTGTGTGATAACGCGCCGTTGCCTGTTCCGCCGAATGGTCAGGCGTGTAGTACGACTGCCGGCAGCGCCCTGTTGGTGATCCGCGGCACGATTCTCGCGCCGAATGCCGTGTACCGGGGTGGTGAAGTGGTTGTTTCTTCGGGAAAAATTGTTTGTGTAGATTGTGACTGCTCCCAAATACAGGGGTATGGAAGTGCTACGACCCTGGAATGTGGTGCCGGAGTTGTCTCTCCAGGGTTGATCAACACCCACGACCACATCACATTTACCCAGGCACCGCCTGCACCACACGGAACCGCGCGTTACGATCACCGTCATGAATGGCGCAAAGGGCTTAACGGAAAGAAAAAACTCACGGTTCCGCAGAACTTTTATAATGAAGGGGAAACCTGGGGGGAAATCCGGATGGCATTATCCGGTGTCACGTCCATAAACAGCAGTGGTGGTGAAGAAGGATTCATTCGTAACTTAGATAAGGCTTATCTTCTCGAAGGCCTCAGCAAAAAGAACGTGTTGTACGACACGTTTCCCCTCGGCGACTCCGGAGGTGCGCTGGCATCCAAAGGATGTGGTGCCTACGACATTGATTACGGTCAGAACATTGCTGGAGAAACCGCTTACACTCCGCATGTGGCCGAAGGCGTAAACGATTTTGCATACAACGAGTATCTTTGTTTGTCCGGCGCGCAAGCGGGGTCGGTTGATTACGTAAAAGACAATGTGGCCTTCATTCATGCGATTGGCATTACCGCGGTCGAGGTCGCGGAAATGACCGCTGACGGCACAGGTCTTATCTGGTCACCTCGTTCCAACATCGATTTGTACGGACACACCGCATCCGTGACGATCTATGACCGGCTCGGCGCCCTGATTGGGCTCGGAACCGACTGGACCGGGAGCGGCTCCATGAACATGCTGCGGGAATTGCAATGCGCCGATCAACTAAATGTAAACCAGTACAATAGTTACTTTAGCGACCGCCAATTGTTTGATATGGCGACGATTAACGCAGCGGGTGTGTTGGGTTATGACGATGTAATCGGTGCATTGACCCCAGGATACGTGGCAGATATCGCCATCTTCCGCGCACCCGCCGACTCCGACTTCCGGGGGGTCATTGACGCGGATGTTCAATCGGTAGCGTTGGTGCTGCGTTCCGGAATTCCGCTCGTTGGGGATGCGAGTTTGGTAACGGTGTTTCCCAACTCCGGTCCCAACCAATGTGAGTCGCTCAACGTGTGTGGTGTTGTCAAATCTTTGTGTGCAAAACGGGAAACCGGTTTGACGTTAGCCCAACATACTACCGGGGTCAGCAACGGACCGTATACGACATACCCCTTGTTCTTTTGTGACACCCCGAAAGACGAGCCGTCTTGTGTGCCGTTGCGACCCGGCGAGTATGACGGCATTCCCAAAGACAATGACATGGATGGCGATGGGGTGGTCAATTCTCAAGACAACTGTCCGGGTGTATTTAATGCGCCGCGGCCGATGGACAAAGGTTTTCAACCCAATATCGATGGCGATTCCCAAGGGGATGCCTGCGACGTATGTCCGTTCGACGCGGATTCCGAAGCTTGTACGTCGGTTGACCCCAACGATTTTGATGGGGATCTCGTCCCCAACATTTCCGATAACTGTCCGAAAAACGGCAATCCGTTGCAGGAAGATAAAGACAAAGACAAAAAGGGTGACGTATGTGACCCCTGTCCTGATTTTCCCAATCCAGGTGTGACCGGATGCCCGGCGACTTTGTACGATATCAACACCGGTGTTGTTCCGACCGGTTCCAACGTCGTAGTGTTGGAAGTGGTTGTCACAGCAGCCAATGCCGAAGGATTTTTTGTGCAGATTCCGACCGATTCGGTTGATTACATCGGTCCGGAGTACAGCGGGATGTACGTGTACAACAAACCCAATCCCATCAAACCGATTCAAGGTGATTTTATCAATCTGACCGGAGACACCACGGTATTTTTTGATCAGATTCAAATTCAGAACGCGTCCATAGACTTCATCGCCGTCAATCAGCCCACTCCTGAGCCGGTGGTTGTAGAAGCCGCCAAAGTCGCCACCGGTGGAATGTTGTCCGACGTCTACGAAAACGTACTCGTTCGTGTGGAGAACACGATTGTGACCAATATAAACCCCGTTACAACCGAAAAACCGCCCACCAATGAATTTGTGGTCGATGATTCGTTGTTGATCGACGACTTTTTCTACAAGATCACTCCCAGTCCCGTAGTTGGCGATTCGTTTGCGGCGATTACAGGTGTTCTTCGTTGGTCGTTTGCCAACATGAAACTCGAGCCACGGTCGGTTGCTGACGTTGTGAAAGGAGGGCCCGGCCTCGTTGGGTTTTCGCCGGCGTTGGTGTATATCCAGGAAGGCACCACCGGTTTAAGTAATCCACCCCTTGTCTTATCTTTAAGTAGTCCGGCGGTGGAACCCGTGTGGGTATCCATAGAAAGTGCGGATCCCGATGTGGTAGTGGCCGAAGGGGACGGTGTGTGGATTCCACAAGGTCAAAGTTCGGCGAATGTGTCTTTGGAAGCGCTCAGCGCCGATGGACAGCCGGTACTCCTGGTTGCCACACTCGGAACTCAAACCAAAACCGCCGAGGTGCGGGTCATTGGAATCGATGAACAACCCCAAATCGTCGCGTTGTTGCCCGAAACGCAGTTGGGAATCACCGGGAAAATCGCGACCTTGACCGCGTTATTGAACATTCCGGCACAGTCGGGAGGAACCTGGATTGAAATCGAATACGACGGTCCTCCAGGAACCGATGGTCCCACGGAAGTGTTGGTTCCGGAAGGCGAATTGAGTGTTGATTTCGACATACAACTGCCTTCAGTACCCGCCGATGTGTACGTGCTGGCGGCCGCCGGAATCGGCGAAGCAATTGCCCTCATCGAAGTCACCGATAATCCGCCGGTCGGGTTGCTGCTTGTGGAGATCTATTTCGACCATACGGACAACGACGACGGTTACGAGTGGGTCAAACTCTATAACGGCACCGGTGTTGCCGTGGATCTGAGCACCTATTCTTTGGGGTGGGGTGGGGAAAATTATCTGTACGGCACAGCCCAGTTGTCCGGCACCGTCGCCGCAGGCGAATGTTTTGTCATCGGTGGGCCACAGAAAAACGCGGCCAACGGCAATCCGGAATATGATCTGGCCTATAACTTAACGCCGGATTTGCAGAACTCGGGGGCGACTGCCGATGGAGTTGCCTTATTTAACGTGCTCGCGACCGCGATTACCACCAGCACAGTGCCGATAGACACCGTGGTGTATGGCACGACCAATTCAAGCAACCTTTTGGGGCCGGACGGCAAACCGGCACCGGTTACCGCTCCGGATACACCGGCGGCCCAGAGTATTCGGCGAATCGGGTTATCGAGTTGGGTTGCCGAGCCCGTTCCCAACAGCGTGTCTTGTCCGATTATCAAAACGAACTAAGCGATGTCGTCTTTTCCTACCCCCATCCTTTCCCCTGAACAGTTGGCTTCGTGGATCCGCTCCGGCGACGCGCCGTTTGTGTTTGATGCCCGGATCGGTCCCGATGCCCGTGATTCTTATCTTACTTCCCATATCCAAGGCGCGATTTTTGCCGACGTGAACTTGGATCTTGCGGGTGACCTGTCGCGTCCAGAGGAATTGGGTCGCCATCCGCTACCTCCCCTAGACTCGTTTTTGGGTTGGTTGGCTTCGTTGGGGATTTCAAAGACAACCCGAGTTGTTGCGTATGACGATCAAAGTGGGGCAAATGCAGCGGCAAGATTGTGGTGGATGTTGCGAGCGACCGGGCATACCCAAGTGGCGATTGTTGACGGTGGGATACAGGCAGCAATAGCCGCTTCCGTTCCAATGGAATCCGGCATGCCTGAACGCAAACCAGTCGCGGTTGCAGCAGACAACAACCCCGCCCTCTCGACATGGAGTCTACCCACGGTGGACATCACCGAGGTCGATCGATATCGAGCCGATCCCAACTGGAAACTCATCGACGTTCGTTCGGCACCTCGATACCGCGGTGAAATGGAGCCCATCGACCCCCTAGCCGGCCATATCCCCGGGGCGATTTCGGTTCCGTACACCGAAAATCTGGACGAACACGGTCGTTTTTTGCCCAAGGACACACTACGAAAGTTGTATGCCCAGATATTGCAGAACACTCGTCCGGACCACGTGATTGTCCAATGTGGATCGGGTGTGACGGCTTGTCACACGCTGGTCGCGTTGGAATTAGCCGGACTCAACGGGGCAAAATTGTTCGTAGGATCGTTTGGGCAATGGTGCCGCACGGGCCGACCGATTGCAACGGGAATTACAGGGTCAGCGGAAATAGATGAGTGACCCTGGAACGACCGCTTTTGTACGGTTTGTCCAGTCCCGGCCCTGCGCCATATTCCCGATATGACTCAGGATTTTTCCGAACGATCCGGCGCAAATTTGGCTGGGTCGTGAAATCCCCTAAAAAATACCAGGCACCTAGGGGTTGAAGTGAATGACCCCGCGGTTGTTGTTCTGACATGTTGGGGTTGAGATCATGTACCCCCACTTTCTCATTCCGAACTTGGGCGTTGAGACCATGTACCCCCACTTTCTCATTCTGAACTTGGGCGTTGAGATCATGTACCCCCACTTTCTCATTGTGACATGTTGGGGTTGAGATCATGCACCCCCACTTTCTCATTCCGAACTTGGGCGTTGACGTGTGCTAACTCTGACTTTATCACCAGCGATGATGGACACCACCCTTTGAGGGTCAGCGGAAACAGATAAGTGAACCCTGTTCGGCTAATTTAGGCTGCCTTGTCCAGTCCCGTCCTTGCGGAATATTCCCGATATTCCTCAGTCCGGTCCCGGCCAATTCAG
>JABWCM010000245.1 GCA_013360285.1 Myxococcales bacterium | reverse complement strand
GTGCAATGGGTGGAGCCGGACTCGGAAACAGCAACATTACACATTTTTGGTATTGGATTTGGCAAATTGGCTCAGGCCACCTTAGCGGGAACCCCGCTGGTTATCGTGTCATCCGACGAAACCTATGTGCAAGCCATGCTTTGGCCTGCAATGGACCCGGGAACCTATCGACTTGTTGTGGCACGCCATGGAAGGTATTGGGATCCCAACAGTGTCTCCATGATGGATGTGGCGATGGGCATGGGCGAGGGTATTCCTGGACCCGAGGGACCGATGGGACCACCGGGTGAAGCCGGGCCGATGGGACCCGAAGGACCGATGGGACCACCGGGTGAAGCCGGGCCGATGGGACCCGAAGGACCGATGGGAATGACCGGAGCAACGGGACCTACTGGCCCGATGGGACCGATAGGAATGACCGGGCCGAAAGGAGCCACCGGTGCAACGGGACCGATGGGACTAACGGGATTAACCGGCGCACCAGGGGCAACGGGGCCCACCGGACCGATGGGAATGACCGGGCCGAAAGGCGCAACCGGGGCAACCGGACCGATTGGATTAACGGGATTGACCGGCGCACCAGGGGCAACGGGACCCACCGGGGCAACCGGCGCAACGGGCGCAACCGGACCGATGGGACCGGAGGGGCCGGAGGGACCAGCAGGTTCAACGGCGCCTATTTACGCCAAAACATGTAGTCCCATTACGCTAAACGTCGGCTTCGTAACCAACGCCATTTGTGTATGTAATCCGGGTGATCGACTTTTAGCCGGTTCGTGTTGGTTTGATAAACACCCAACTACGAACGGCACAACTGTAATTGCCGACAGCCCACTTTATGGCACGACGTTTGGTGGAGACGAAACCTGGAACTGCTATGTCAGCAACAATGGTGGTGCCAGCACCATCAAGGTCCGGGTCAGTTCTATTTGTTACGACATGCCATAGTCCCACGTCGGTCTGCCACATCATCGCTTTGGCACATTAGACACACCACGTATTCCCAAGTATAACCAGCGGCGAAGTTTTTTGAGGCGTTTTCGAAAACCTCGATTGGAGTTCGTATCGATGGAGTGGTGGCAGGCGCTGATCTTGGGGTTGGTAGAAGGAATCACCGAATATCTGCCCGTCAGCTCAACCGGGCATCTGCTTGTCGTAGAACGAATGCTGGGTTTTGGCGGCAGTGAAGCGGCCCACGCGTATGCGATCGTGATTCAGGCCGGCGCCATCATGGCGGTGTTGGGGTTGTATCGCCAACGGGTTGCCGGCATGGTTTCCGGGCTCGTGGGAAACAATTCCGCGGGAGCGCATTTGGCGCGGATGGTCGTGCTGGCATTTTTGCCGGCGGCAACCCTAGGTTTTTTTGCCGATGACGTCGTTGAAGACGCGTTGTTTGGCCCATGGCCCATCGTGGTCGCTTGGGCCGCAGGCGGATTGTTCCTGCTTATCTTAGCTCCAAAGTTACACAAACGCCCAGGACAATCACTGGAAAACCTTGCATGGACCGGCGCGCTGTGGATCGGCGTCATCCAGTGTTGCGCGTTGTGGCCTGGTGTAAGCCGAAGCCTGGCTACCATCCTTGGAGGGATCGCCGTCGGGTTGTCGTTGCCGGCGGCGGTGGAATTTTCTTTTCTGCTTGGTCTGGTGACCCTCGGCGCCGCCAGTGTTTACAAAGCGGTGAGCAGCGGTGCCGCCATGGTGACCGTATATGATATCGACGTTATGGTTATCGGCTTTGGTACGGCATGGATTTCGGCGGCGGTGGCGGTCCGATGGATGGTCAGATGGCTCAACGAACGCGGATTTGCGCTATTTGGGTGGTGGCGCCTGGTTGCGGCATCTGTTGTGGGTGGATTGTTGCTGTTTGGAAAGTTGTAATAAAGTCCGAGTGATTTTGATTTATAAACAGGCATCCACACAAAAATCGTTGTTGGCGTCCAGTGAAGGGTCCAGCGGCTTTTTGAAAATAAACTGAATCGCCAAGATCACGTCGGAAATATTGGTTGTACCGTCGCAATTGATGTCGGAATACTCATACGGCACAGCCAAACAACCCGGAAGGGGGACCGAAGTAAGATAAGACAACGACACAACCATCATACACTGTACATCGACCACGTCGATCATCATGTCATTGTTTAAGTCTCCATTGGGACAATTGCAGTTGTCATCTAAGATGCCGTTGCAGTTGTCGTCTTCGCCGTTGCAAAACTCGGGACTTGGTTCACAAACACACGTCGGCAGGGAACTACAAACAAGATCGTCGCAGTCGGACAATCCGTTGCCGTCATTGTCCAAACCGTCACCGCAAATTTCGTAAGGTATTGAGCATACTGGATCGGATAAACAGGCAGGATCGTCACAATCAAACAAACCGTTCTCGTCGTTGTCGAAACCGTCGCCACATACTTCGTTAGGCGGAGTCACAATCACGATAGTACACTCGGTCAACTCGGCACATTCAGAATCGCTGCAATCGGTGAACCCGTCCAGGTCATTATCGATTCCGTCACCACAGACCTCCTGCAACAATAAAATCGTCGTCGTAATGGTAAAATTCGATGCAACAGTGTGGCGTTCGGCAAAAAATAGGTCAAACGTATAGTTACCACCCGGCGTAATCCCCAAAGCCGCAGCGGAGGCGTCGAGGTTGACAGTCGCCGTCATGGAAGCATGGACCCCACCCAAATCAATCGCCAATTTGCCGTTGATAAACACCCAGAGGTCATCGTCACCCTGAAACGTGAACACCTCGCCGCCCTGATAGGTGAACCGACTGTGGACTTCCAAAGTAAAATGGTAGTTATGTGGCCGGCCCTGATTACCCCACAGTTGGTTGTCAATCGGGAAAAAGTTGTTGTTGGTGTATTGATACAACGGTGGGTTGGACCCGATTTGGCCGAGGATCAACAGGAGCGGTGCCGACAAGTTGACCGCCGGCACATCGTTGTACCACTGAGCAAAAGCTTCAGCGCCGTGGGTTGTGGGGTTGCCGGAAAGCCCGGCATAAACCGGTTTGTCGTCTGGTCCCAAATCCGACAGCACGATTCCGGGGTCGAACGCGATCACCGACTCAAAATCAGGATGGCTGTCGTTAAAATCGCGAATCGTTCCCGTAAGCTCCAGGGTTGCCGCCCGAGTTTCCGGCAAAACCAATATGCTTAAAAAACCCCAAACAACCCCAACAATCCACCGTTTGTTATTCATGGCCCAAACTTCTCCAAAGATCCAACTATTGGACCTTGAAATTATGGACCATCGTTTTGTTTCTGGGAAGAGATTTGAACGCAGAAAACGAAGCGGGGTCGTTTACAAATCAGGGGCTACTTAAACTCAATGGCAACCACTTCATACTCCCTGAGCCCCCCCGGGGACCGGAAGTTGACTTCGTCGCCTACGCGGCGACCGATGAGCGCACGCCCAAGCGGCGCGGAGTAACTGATTTTATTGGCCTTTAGGTCTGCCTCATCCTGGCCAACAATCTGATAAATCACGGTTTCGTCTTTGTTCAGATCGAGCAGATGAACCGTGGCGCCAAACACGATTTTGTCTCCCTGCAGCGACGCAGGATTGATTACCTGAGCGCGCGCTATCTTATCTTCCACGTCCCGTAATTGAGCAGCAATAATGCCTTGTTTTTCTTTTGCAGCATGATACTCGGCGTTTTCACTCAGGTCACCGTGCTCCCTGGCGGTTTCGATATCACGCACATTTTTAGGGCGTTCGATTTCTTTTAACACCCGCAATCGCTCTTTCAAGGCGCGATATCCTTCCTCGGTCATCGGCAGACGTTCATCCATTCGCTCATCTCCTCAAGATCACTTATTTTCCAACCATCCACGAGGTCATTTGCCAACACGATGTGGTTGAGTTGGTGACTAATGATGTTGTGAAAAAATAGCTACATGCCCCAATTCCGGCCGCTTTTGGCCCCATTGGTCCCGAAAAAGGTTTCGCAATATACCCGATATTACTCAACTTTCTCAAAACCAATGTGGCGCAAAATCGGCTGACTTGGGTCATGTCCATCTATTTTCACAACCTCAATGAACCGGTTACCCGTCGTCACTTTGGGAAGCATCAAAACTACGACGGACACGTCCGGCGTTGTCCAGCACATAATCCCCGGAAACCCAAGGACGAATTTCGTCTCTAAAAACGCTCATGTCGATCTCTCTGTCCACAAGAATGTCCAGCACCGTAGAACGCACCCGCTGGGACTGGTCGGGAACACAGAGGCAAGTCGCCAACACACGCGGCACTTCAGGTCTGTCAAACTCCGTCAGGCCATCTATCGCTAAGATACGGACTTCGTCACTTTCGTCTGTGGTCAATTCCACCAGCTTTTGAAAAGCGCGGTCGCTGGAATGATATTCTCGGAGGTTGCTGACGAGTTGTTCCCGGCGTTCCATATCTGCAGCGAAGCCGTGTTCTGCCGATTGCAGAGACTCTAAAAGTGTTTCAACTGCGACGTCTACACCAGCAATCTCGGTCAATGCCCGCAGTGGCCAATAAATATTGGCGTCAGTCTTAATGAATGTCTTAAGTGGCTCAACACACACATCACCAAGGCGCAACAACGAATTGTACGTTGTTTGTTTTTCGTCCTCGTCGACAATACTGCCGGGCGTCCGCATCGTGAACCGAACCAACAGCCCGGAAACGGCTTCGGGTGTTCCGATTTCGGTCAACAATTCCACCATGCGGAGGCGTTCCTGGGTTTGGCCGGCAGGGCTCCGCAACCGTTGCACGGCCTTCGAAATGTTCTTTGTGTTTTTTTTGTCGGAGTTTCCGCCGAGAAATGAAAACAAGCCCATACTGACGCTCCTGGTTTACCACACAACTTACGCCACCCACACAGCGGGGCCAGACGTTACCATGGGATTGTTGGCCATGACAAGTAGGTTATGTTCGTTCAGCGGGAAAAACATACACAAAGTCCCATAGTTACAAAAACATGAGAGGTTTGACACTTTGGGGGTCGAACCCATACACTTTGCGCCCGAGGAAACGAAGTATGGCAATTCAATTGATTTTGGCATCGGCATCTCCCAGACGCAAAACACTTCTGGAAGGTTTGGGGTTTAACGTGAAGGTCGTTCCGTCGAACATCGAAGAGGTTCGGCTGGAAGATGAAGAACCGGAAAACTTTGTAAAACGGGTATCACGCGACAAGGTATTGACGGTAGTCCAGCGGCTGTCGGCGACCCTTTATACCGACTCGGAACCGAATCCACGCCCGTCCCGTAGCCATCCTGGTCAAACACGAGATGAAACAAGGTGGATCGTTGGCGCGGATACGGTTGTGGTTTATGGCAATCAAGTGTTTGGGAAACCTCAGGATGCCCATGAAGCGTTTGAGATGCTCTCTCAGTTGTCGGGAAACGTTCACGAAGTCATCACTGGGTTTTGTATTTTCGACGTCAAAAAAAACAAAGAAGGACTACAGGCGGTTCGCACATACGTGAAGTTTAAGGAGTTATCGAAAACCGAAATCGAGAGATATATCGGCGTCGGGGAAAGTATGGACAAAGCCGGAGCCTATGCTGTGCAGGGTGTGGGTGCGTACCTCGTCGAGACACTGGATGGATCTTATACCAACGTAGTTGGGTTACCGCTGTGTCAAGTGGTTGAAATGATGCAGGAAATGGGTGCGCATTCCGTGTTGCCGTTCTGAAATGTTCGTGGCGATAGCCCATTCAACTACCGCTCACACAAGCAAACTGACTTCATAGCCGGATCATCAATGGAAACGAATAGTTTCAACACCAATCGCGCCTTAGGCGAACGTGTAGAAGACGTACGGTTGCGTATCCACCAACACTGTGATCGTGTTGGTCGATCCCCGCAATCCGTAACCCTGGTGGGAGTAACCAAAACCTTTTCCGCTGAGGTATGCCGAGAGGTTCATCGCTTGGGAGTTTTGGACCTCGGGGAAAATTATGTTTCTGAGTATTTGGAAAAATCCGCCGCACTCTCCGACCTAATACCGCAGATTCGCTGGCATTTTATTGGGCATTTGCAGACCAACAAAGCGGCCCGAATCCTGCGAAATGTGCATCTGATCCACACCGTCGATCGTCCTTCTCTGGTGGATACGTTGGCACAAAAAGCCGATTTGTTGGGAATTTCAGTACCCATTCTTATGCAGGTCAACATTGCGGGGGATTCCAGTAAGTTTGGCTGTACACCGGATCAGGCCCCTGCCCTTGTACAACACATCCGCCGCTACCCAGCATTACATATTCAGGGAATCATGACCATCGGACCCATTACCGACACCGCCGAAGGTAGCCGTCCCGTATTCCGTGCCTTACGAACACTCCGCGATCAACTTGCCGATACTTTCGGCGAAACGCCCACGTGCCGCTGGACCCATTTGTCGATGGGAATGTCCCACGATTTTGGCGTTGCCATCGAAGAAGGCGCAACCATCGTACGCGTCGGAACCGCTCTGTTTGGCCACCGTTAACCTCTATTTTTGGAGGAACAGGGAACTTCGCATAGCCGGAAGTGTCGACGGCTACTACCGGGACCAAACCGGTCCGCACCGATGTTATCTTCAGCTAACCGTTGGATGGCTATGTTTCTCCATTTTGAATCCATTGCCGACATCTTAAAAACCCTTTATCCCGATACCACTACTGCCCGTTGGGTGCAAAATCGAGCAAATCTTCGTGCCCGGGCGATACCCGAAGAAGAATCCCTAAAAACACTGGTGTGGCGCGCTGTCGTATTCGACGCTGTACGCGACGGTAAGTTACCAACGTTGATTACCGAAGCGCTTCGTGACCACCCGAACGCGACCGTACTGCGACAATCGCGACAAACGTTGCTGTTAAGGCAGCGGTTGTTGCATGGTGCACTGATTGGCGCGTCGTGTTTGTTTATTGGCTGGTTATTGTAACTTAGCGGCAGGAGAATCGGTGCCAGCTCTGGGCTAGACACACCTAGAGCTGGTTGGAGCAGCCGGACCACTGTCCGGAACACGTATCGTCTTTCGCAAACTGCAAACATTCTTCGGTGAAAGGATATTCGCAGTTGATCAACACGCAGCCCCAATATTGGGCGGCATAAACCTGCGCGTGAATATTACCCGTCGCGTAGCAAGTATTTTGACAATCCACATCATCGGGGGCGCAGTTGGTCAACAAACACTCGGTCAACGGCGGACACAAACCCAACCCGGCATCCGGAACACAAGCGGAAGCCTCGGCGCCGCATTTCCCAGTTGTTTTGGCCGTTTGCTGAATAATACAATCCTGAGCGGGCGGGATGGGACAGTTGTTGTTGAGGCAACTGACAAGAGCGCTGTAGGACTCCCCAACCGGAGTGGTTACCTGGATTGCGTCGCATTTGGCTTTACAGTCAGGCGTTACGCACGCCAGATTACATCGCCATACATCGCCACAGGTAGCCCCCAAATCAAAACAAATGCCTACCTGCTCGACACATTTTTCCTGTGCGCAAGTTTGAACATCTCCTTCCAGATCGCAATTTTGTTGCACACAAGTAAATAAGGCCTGCGCTTCGGCGTTGGCTTCCGGCGACCCATTGGCCATACACCCTGTCAGGCAGGCTTCGTCTAATGTCTCGCATGCCAAAGCACATCCGGCAACTTCGGCGCAAGTCATGGGCGACGGGCCTGCATCCTCTTCGGTACCCGTATCGGTTGTATCAGCCCCGGTACCGTCGTCGGGGTTGCCCATATCCGGGGTACCGGTATCTTCTTCACCCGATCCGGTATCTTCGCTCACCAAGTCGGGTCCGCCCCCTCCTGTATCCTCGGTTTTGGTGTCCTGGTCGGCAGCATCAGACACAACCGTATCCCCACCCCCACCGGTGTCCCCAACCACGGTGTCGGTCGTGGATTGACCGCCGTCGTCGTCCTCACCGCAAGCCGAAAACGTCATTCCCGAAGCCGCCAGTGCTACGCACAATACAAAAATGTAATTCCAAGGTTTTTTCATTTGTTCCTCCTGCAAACCAGCAAGTCTCGTGTGTTTGATGCTCATCCATGTGATTGGCGCACAATAAGCGAAAACCCGCACGTTCACCGGTGTTGAATTCCGGCGACCCGGGCGGGTTTTCGTGAGCGTGACTTTCAATGCACCGAAAACGACATACGGTTCCGATACATATAGCTCATACCAAGGAGCGCCTACTCATTTAAGCACTCATCAGGGATGAAATCAGCAGCCTAGAACGCAGCGACCTTGATGTCGGCCATTCCGGTACCGGAACCAACCTGCATTTTGTCTTTGCCTTCGGCGTCCACAGAAATCCACACATTGTAACCTTCGGCCATATCTGCCGTTGATTCGTACACGGTAATGGTGTCACCGCCTTCAACGCTGATGCCTTCTCCGAGGCTCAGTACAAGCATACCGCCATTGAGAGACACAAACGCATCGTCGTTGGCTCCCTGGGCTTTGGTGGCATCACCGTTGTCGTTATCTGTGCAAATTCCAGTACCCATCCAGGTTGCCGCCGTCGCGTTACCCTTGGCAGCAGCATCGCTCTTCAATGCAATGGCATCAATGTCCGCGCCCGGAGCACCGGTGTCTACCGCAGGTGTACACTCCGTGAGTGTGTCTTCGATGATGATGTACATGTAGGATTTGGTCGTCTGGCAACCGGCGAATTCGGCACAATCCGCGTCATCACAATCGATGTCGCCGTCGCCGTCGTTATCTGTTGTATCGTCGCAAACCTCGGTCGCCGGCGCACAACCAGCAAACTCGGCACAATCCGCGTCGTCGCAATCCACGTCGCCGTCGCCATCGTTATCCGTCGTGTCGTCGCAAACTTCTGTGGTGGCTTCTCCGAGGCCGCAAGTGGTGGCCTCAGCGGCGCATTCATTTTTCCACGCCGCTTCCAGGCAAGCCGGAACCAGCTCTGCTTCGGTCGTTCCACAAGTCGCAATGGTGCACTGGAACAAGTCGGATACCGCCGTCGCATTCTCCGCACCCACGAATTGCAGACAAGCCGTTACACATTCGCCATCGCCCAAGCTGGCACACGCAGCAACACAGCCCGCGGCATCCGCGCAGGTGCCTTCACCGCCCAACACATCGGCCGGCACACAACCATTCGCCGAATCGATGCACGCGTAAAAGCTGCTCAGGAAGTAACAAGCGTCGCTGTCATTCTGATCGTCTTCGTTGGCATCACAAAGGTCACCACGGCACGAGTCCCATTCATTGGCGTCCAAGAAACCTTCGGGAGACAACGCACTGACGCAGTCACTGACACAGGCATCGGTTTGGCATTGAGGCGCACAGTCGAAGTAGAAGTACGAACATTCTTCCGTACCACCGTAGAAACAATACGCAAATTCCTCGGTGCAGTTGGTAATATAACATTCGGTGAACGCATCACCGGTCGCATTGGCGCATTTTTCGCTGAGGCAGGTCAACCAGTCGCCAAGGTATTGAGCAAACTGCGGAGACAGTTCGTTGGTGCAGAAACCATTGCATGTGTCGTTTTGCGCACACACCTGCAGACACTGCCCTTGATCTTCAGGACAGTTCACATCAATGTCGCAATCACAGCCTTGTTCGATCAAACATACGTACCAATCATTACAAGTTTCCGGCTGACAAGCGTCTTCGCAGGCCGGATCTTCGCAGTCAATGAGGCCGTTTTTGTCGTTGTCCTCACCGTCATCGCATTTTTCGATGCAGGCGGGTTTCGTTTTACATACCGTGTCGGCGCAATCCACCAAGCCGTTGTTGTCGTCATCGGTTCCGTTGTCGCAAATTTCCGACGTAGTACCACCGGTATCTTCGTCCGGAGTGCCGGTATCTTCACCGGTTCCGGTATCTTCGTCGGTATTGCCGCCGGTATCGGCCACGTCACTCCCACCCGTGGTATCATCGCCCCCATTTCCGCCGGTATCCGCGGTCTGTTGACCGCCATTGCCACCACCATCGTCGCCACATCCAACGGCAACCAACGCCGTAACCGTGACAAGAACCCCTGCCATTCTGGAAAGCCTTTGCAACATCGTCATCGTCTCCTTAACTGGTTATTCCCATCGCTTGTCCTGAGCGCCAATGTCTACCCGATCAATCCCGCGCGACGTGGCGTGGCCTCCCCGATCCGTACGGGCCACAAGGCTGTACGTACACCGTGAAAGCGGGCCAAAGTTCTAGCCGAACTCTATGGTTGCGTCAAGAGAATGAGTTTGTGAAAAAATAGCTGCGCGGGCTGTGGGCGGTGGCTTTGGGGCGGCTTGGCTCCGAAAAACCCTGCGCCATATTCCCGATATGACTCGGGTTTTTCAAAACCAATCCGCCGCCAAATCCACGC
>JABWCM010000019.1 GCA_013360285.1 Myxococcales bacterium | reverse complement strand
ACAGTGGCCGTAGCGAGGCGGGCCTGCCGACCGAGGCAGGACCGACGCAGTAGGCCAATGGCTCGCGTAGCTTATTTTTTTCCCAAACACCCTCTAAGGGACTGAAACGTCAACGGTTTCACCTGCTTCGAACCCTCGTTCCCCCGACACCACGTAGGATGCCGCGACAACCGCGTCGTGTTCGTAAAATAAGATCCAACGATTTGGGACGGCCCGAGCATACAAAGCCTTCTTTTCCGCCACTGATACAACTGGGCGAAGATCGTACGCCATAACCCACGGAACCGGCACGTGCGCCCGGGTAGGTATCAGATCCGCGGGGTATACCAGTGTGGTCACTCCGTCGGATATCACTGGGATCTGGAGACCGGCCGTATGACCCTGTGATAACCGCACACCAATCCCCGGAAATAGTTCCCCGGGACCGTCGATTGTCTCAAGCACACCGTGCGCCAACAGCGGTTCAAAGTCGTGCGGTAAATAACTTGCGCGGTCTTTCTCAACGGGGCGTTTTGCCCACTGAAGATTCTGTGCCTGCACGTAATATTTCGCATTTGGAAAAGTTGGTTCCAGCACGCCGAGATTCGAAACTTTTGTTGCGCCACCAGCGTGATCAAAATGCAAATGCGTCAAAATAACGTCGGTGATGTCCTCTACGCGCAGTCCAGATTTCAACAACCCAAATTTCAGTGAATTTTTCTCAAAATCAATCGCATATATCGCAGTTTCGCGTGTGGACCACTTTTCACCGATGCCGGTGTCAACCAGAATGTTGCGGCCGTGGCCTTGAATCAACATCACCCGAAGTGCCATGGGAATTCTATTTCGATCATCCGGAACGACTTTTTTTTCCCACATTGTACGGGGCACGACGCCGAACATAGCGCCCCCGTCCAGCGCAAACTGACCCGTCTCAATTGCTGTGACTTTATATTCTCCAATATCCATAACCACTCACCACAAGCTGATTCAAACGCGTCTTGTCCGTTAAGTTACAACAACCTTAAGCGCAAGAACGCACAAATCAGAATATGTTATCCAGGAAGAACCCAGCCGAGTCCACATTAACCCGGATTTCTTAGAGGGTGTTTGGGTAAAAATTGCCGGTGAGCGAGACAATACCGTAACGAGTCGGTCTTGACGACCGAGGCCCACCGGAGGCGTGCCAAGGGGCACGTCGAGGACAGGCTGACCGAAACAGGACCGACGTAGTAGGCCAGTGGCTCGCGTAATGTAATTTTTTACCAAAACACCCTCTTACAAGCTGGAGCATATTAGCGCTGATCCACGAGCAACCTCGGGCATGGTAGACCCTTTTTGTCCTCAACACGGCGCTGCCATGCTTCTGGGCAGAAACGGCCCACCATCCCCGAATTTGTTGGCACCTCGACACTTTCGCCGGCGAGTTCTTGAAAAATCCGGGCTGGCGTTCGCAAGCTTGTGAGAAATTTGAGTAAAACGTGAAACCTCTAGGTGGCTGGTGTTAAATGATGATTTTCATGCTTTGGCCGCCTTTGTCCGCCTCGCCCCCCAAAAACCCTGCGCCATATTCCCGATATGACTCAGGTTTTTGGGGGGAGATCCGGCTCAAATTCGGCTGGATCATGAAAACCCCTATTTAACACCAGCCACCTAGCAGACCGCCATTTTGTCAGCAGCAGAATTCACCGACGCTGGTTGTTGCACTACACCAATCATGATATTCCTGCTTAAGGCGGTGTTGGGTGCGTCGCAACTATCCAAAAAAGTTACAAATCAAGTTGATTTGGAGGAATATGCAACTGAGATTGTCAAAACGTGCAGTGATTCTAGCTCTCCTTCAATGTTTGTCAGCGTGCCCCAAATCCCCTAGCCAAACGGAAACCGATGCAGCAACCATGTCGCCCGTTTCGGAAGATGTGGTCAAACCGGTAGAAACCGCGGCAAAGCCTGCCCAGCCGTTCCTTGCTCAGGAAACGCCCGAAAAACCAAACGCTACGGACGATTCGGCGGTACACAACCGTTTTCGGTCAAATTATCTGCAAACTAAAGACATCACCGACAACTCAGAATTGGCCGATCTAATAGATTCTTTAGAAGACGAGGGCAGAGGAAAAGCTGCGCTCGAAACAGTGAAGCCGAAAAAAAAGGAATACATCCCCTTACTTCGCAAGGCGCTTTGGCACCATAAACCAAACGTTAGGGCAAATGTAGCCAAAATTCTTCTGCTTCTGGAGGACGAAAGTGACGAAACGAGCAAAGCGCTAACCGACTTGTTACTTCACGACGGAGATGAAGACGTACGAAGTATCGTGGCCAGAGTTCTTGTAACGTATCGAAGCAAAGACACAGTACCCGCTCTCATCGAGGTGCTTCGTTCCGACCCGTACGTTCATGCACGGGCCAACGCTGCCTGGGCACTACGGCAAATTCGTGACCCACGTGCGGTACCGGCGCTTATTTATGCCCTGGACGATAAAGAAACATGGGTTCGGTTGCGTGCAGTTGGAGGTCTCAAAGAACTCAAAGCAAAACAGGCTCTGCCTAAATTGCGGGCGATGACCGACGACCCTAACCACGAGGTTCGGAAAGAGGTTCAAGATGCGATCAGTACGCTTTCAAAACGTTAGCCTGGATTTCTCCCCATCCTTCGGTTACGAGTGCCGATCCACCTGCTATATTCCGCAGGGACGGGACTGGATAAATCGGCCAAAAACGGCCTATCCAGGGACGTTTATCTATTTCCGCTGACCCTCTCGCCTGGGTCCGACGCCGAGGCGCTAAATTAGCTCGACCAAGTTCACGTCGAACCCCAGGTTGACCGTCTGAGGTTGGAGAAACGACGACACCTTTACCTTTTCTGGGACGCCAACGCAGGCAACCCAGCAGAACGCCCATCCTCAGTCCATTATCCGGTGACCAATGCGCATTAGCTCGTTGCTGCGATCAAAGCCATCCGAATCGGTTTTCAAACAACAACCCCCGGATCGTTATGTTGCTAATCTTCAGTCGTTAATCGGCGGAAATTCCGTTCGTTTGTTGCACGACGGAAGGGAGGTATTTCCTGAGATCCGGGCTCTGTTTTCGAACGCAACGACCCACATCCACATTGAAATGTACTTTTGGAACAGCGATCCGTTCGGCTGGGAGATGGCCGACCTATTGGCGGCGGCGGCCCAACGAGGGGTTATTGTGCGGCTGTTGGTCGATGCGGCCGGCTGCGTCGACACACAGATCGACATTTTTGACTCACTGGAAAAACGTGGGGTCCACGTCAAGATGTTTCATCCGCTTGCACCGTGGCGGCCACGCTGGTCATGGAACAACCGAACCCACAGAAAGATAATAATGGCGGACGGAAAGATAGCGATCATCGGCGGATTAAACATAAGCGGTGAATATGCGGCGGTGAAGGATGACGTAAATCTTTGGCGCGATTGTGCGTTTCGCATCGAAGGTCCAGCCGTCGGGTCCATCAACCAAGCGTTTAGCCATTCGTGGGCCAGCCATACTGAAAATGACACAGGTGGACGTCGTTTTCTAAACACGAGCCCCCCGGGAATACGGAACGGATCAGACGGCAAAGTTCGGTCGTTGCCTTCTCCGGATACTGTCTCGTCGTGTGCTGACGGTGTGGAGCAGCCGGCGGCAGATGTTGTTGTAATACCAACAGGTACACCGTGGCCAAAAAACGGCATCGAACGAGCGGTCGTGTTCGCTATTAAACACGCAAAAACGTCTGTGTATATCGCATGCGCTTACTTCATTCCGGGTGCACAACTTCGGCGTGCTTTGAGGAAAGCGGCCCGGCGCGGAGTGGATGTTCGTTTGCTGTTGCCTTCAGAGTCGACCGACATAAAAACTGTGTATTACGCGAGTCGCCACCTTTACGCTCGATTGTTGCGGTCAAACATTCGCATTTACGAGTGGTGCGGCGACATGCTCCATGCAAAAATGGTAATCGTGGATTCCACCTACGTTTTGGTTGGCAGCGCAAATCTCGACCCACGAAGTCGCTACCACAACTACGAGCTAAGTGTTGCAACGATTAACACAAAAATCGGACTGGCTGCACACCAACGATTTATGGATGACCTCACCAAGTCCAAAGAAGTAAAACGAGAAAGCTGGCTCAAGCGTGGTTTCGGGAAACAATTGTTGGAACGAATCGCCTTTCTGTTCCGATATTGGCTTTAAGAGGGTCAGCGTCAAGCGGGAACTGGCCATGACACAGCTAATTTAGCGCAGGATTGGACCGTGCTCGACAGCGGCCATATCGAGAATATGCCGTACCGGCAGGCGTGGCCAAGGCAGCCTAAGTTAGCCAATCAGGGTCAGTCTTCTAGTTCCTCTGACCCTCTTAGTCCGGTCTGCGCCAGTTCGGCGTGAAATTTACTCAACCAGACTCACTTGGTTGGTGCGTCTCGTCTCAGCACCACGATCTGAGCACCCGTGCCGCCGAGATTTCCTGGTGCGTCGTGGATTGCCTCCACATAAATTCCCAGTTCATCAATGATCCATTTTGGAATTTCTTGTCTGAGGATGCCGACGGGTTCTGTTCTTTGACCCTTTCCAGTAATAACTAGACCGACGCGGGCGCCCGTACGATGTGCATATGGTATTTGCGCCCTTAACTCCCGTTTTGCTTCGTCGAGCCGTTTGTTGTGAAGGTCGATCGTGATGTCAACGGAAAGTTTACCTGATCGCAAATCTTTAAGTATGCGCCTAATGCGGACATGTTTCTCAGCGTTTCCGAGAATGTGACTATTTTCGTCAGAATACTTCGCTTTTGAGTCGAATCCGGGCCCCTGTACTGTGTCTTTGAAGAGAAGTTCCTCATCTGATGTCGGTGCGACGTCCATCTGTTTGGACGTGGCGTAAGTGTTTCCAAATTGCGAATTTGCCACAGATGGGGCCGGGGGCTCCATATACTGGCAGAATACTTCGTCCTCGTCGTCCAGCGAGCGAATTTCGGATGTCATCATCACTCGCTCAAAATATGCGTCCTCTTCCGCATATTCTACTGCCACTTCGTCCGCTTGAAGGTGTCCTGGCGCGTTGCTGTGGAGTGGTGGTTCGGGACTACCACGTCGTTCACGACGTATGTCCATGGGCTGTTTTGTGTCCTTTGTGTTGGCGCGCTGGTCACGCATGGTGGTTTCTCGACGGAAGCAATTTGGATTTATCGAATGGGTGTGTAGTAGCTGGGGCGGTCGTACGCCCGAACGACTTCTATTATAAGGACGTGATCGATGTTTGGCATTTGAATTTGTTGTGCGTGTAATTCACAGCGTAGCGGGGAGGCGCTTGAGGTCTACTACCAACAATATTTAAAGAAAAAATATTCAAAATGTCGGAAATCGACGTTGACTGTCATCTTATGGTGAAATTACTTCCAGAATCCGGCACAATCATTTGCAGAACGGATGTGTGACGTGATGACAAGCCAATCAAAATCACATAACCTCCCACGAACCTTTGCCCACGTTGATGGGCAGTTTGACCGGTAGTCGGCAATTCACTCCGCGCAATTTGCTTGCACTGTACGCGGTGTCTGGCGGAAGTTTCAGTGTGGCCCTTGTACCGGATTCGGCGCCCCAATCGTAAGAGGGTGTTTTAATATTTATCCTCGGCAAGCGAGTTTATGGCCGTAGCGAGCCGTTTTTTTTCGACCGAGGCAAAATTGGCGTAGTAGGCCATAGGCACGCGCAGCAGGATTAAATATTGAAACACCATCTAAGACTTGTACATTAACTTATCAGGTATCGAACCATGAAAATGAGTATGCTTCATTGTCCCACTTTGAAGGAAGCACCCAAAGAGGCCGAGGTTCAAAGTCACCGTTTGCTGATACGGGCGGGATATATGAGGAAATTGGCCGCGGGGATTTATGATTTTCTGCCGTTGGGGATTCGAACCCTTTCAAAAATCAAACAGATCATCCGTGAAGAACTGGACCGTGCAGGCGCTCAGGAGGTGCTCCTACCCGCGGTGCAGCCATCAGAACTGTGGATGGAATCCGGAAGATGGGAGCAGTATGGTCCGGAATTGCTACGGTTTAAGGATCGTAAGGGAACAATGTTTTGTTTGGGTCCAACTCATGAAGAGGTCATTGTTGATCTCGTGAGGCGAGATGTGCGGTCATATCGCCAGTTGCCGCTAAATTTGTACCAAATTCAAACAAAATTCCGCGACGAAATCCGGCCGCGAGCCGGGCTGATGCGGGGACGTGAATTCATCATGAAGGATGCGTACAGCTTTGACGTTGATGACGACAAGGCTCGTGAATCCTATCGAAAAATGCACGACGCCTACCATAATATTTTTCGACGTTGCGGTCTTGAATTCCGGGCAGTCGATGCAGATCCGGGAAATATTGGCGGAACCTTATCCCAGGAATTTCAAGTACTTGCTGATACCGGGGAAGATTCCATTGTTTCGTGTCCCGCCTGTTCGTACACCGCCAATATCGAGAAGGCCGAATTGGTACCCCCACCGCCACCATCCGAAGTATATGAAGGAAATTTGGAGAAAATTTTTACTCCGAATCGTAGGACGGTGGCAGATGTGACCGATTTTCTACGAATTCCTGCTACATCGTTGGCGAAGACGCTTTTTTTTGTAGCAGACGGAAAACCGGTAGCTGCATTGATTCGTGGCGACCACGAACTGAATGAAATTAAACTAAAAAATGCGTTGGCTGCCACCACGGTGTATCTGGCAGATGACGCTTCCGTGGTGGACTGGACGGGGGCTCCATCCGGCTTTGTGGGCCCTGTTGGGTTGAGTGGAAATGTGACGCTGTTGGTTGACCCATGCGTCGCTGCGATGCCGCAATGTGTAACCGGCGCCAACGAGTTGGACCAACATTTCGTCGGTGTGGTGCCTGGGCGTGATTTTCCTCTGAACCGAGTTGTGGATTTACGATTGGCTAAAGAGGGGGATCCGTGCCCGAAGTGTCGAGAACCCATGGCGTTTTTCCGCGGAATTGAGGTGGGACACATCTTTTTCCTCGGAACTAAGTACTCAATCCCGATGAAGTGCACGTATCTGGATGAACGAGGGAACGAAAATCCGATGGTGATGGGGTGTTATGGTATTGGCGTGACGCGCGTAATGGCTGCAGCGGTCGAGCAACATAACGATGATCGGGGAATTCGGTGGCCCACACCCATTGCTCCGTTTCAAGTGCACTTAATTACGTTGGGTACAAACGATGACGATGTAGTGGCAGCATCCGATATGCTTTATCAAAAGCTGTTGGCGCAACGCGTAGAGGTGTTACTGGACGATCGGGATGAAAGGCCGGGTGCTAAGTTAAAGGACGCGGATTTAATCGGGTTACCAATTCAAGTCATTTGTGGTAAAAAATCACTGGAGCAAGGCGGAGTAGAAGTCAGAACGCGTGTGAACGGAGAATCTCGTGTCGTATCGTTGATCCAAGCGGCCGACGTGATTCGTGCTGCGGTTGTGGAGAGCATGGCGCAGTGGTCGAATACGTAGCGAGTCTTTAGAGGGTGTTTAAATATTTAAAGACCCTCCTAGGTGGCTGGTGTTTTTTGAGGAAATTTTTGTCCTGGCCGCCTTGGGCCGTCTCACCCGTAAAAATCCCTGCGCCATATTCCCGATATGACTCAGGATTTTTCCGTACGTCAGGGTCAAATCCGGCTTGCCAAAAATTCCCCTAAAAAACACCAGCCACCTCGAGGGTCCGTTTCAAGCCGGAAGTGACACTGAAAAAGCTAATTTAGCGCTGAATTGGGCGAGACCCAACTGAGGCAATATTGAGTATGCGCCTCACCAACGGACATGGCCAAGGCAGCCTAAGTTAGCCGGTATGGGCTCATTTATCTATTTCCGCTAACCTTTTTAGTGGCATAAACTACGTCCAGGGTGCGCCGCTGGATCCTAGCCCGGATTTCTCTCCAGTGGTCGGCGACGACCGCCAAACTACGCTCACGTTCGCGTGGTGACGGTCCGCGCGCCCAGATTAAGGGCTTTTTGTGGTCTCGCTGCAAGTCCTGGTGAGAAATCCTGGCTAGTTAGGCTGGAGGTCCATGACAGCGCAACAACCCCAACGTTCCAAATCACGTGCAATCCAACACGCAACGAAGGTAACTCGGCCGTATTTGGTGTTTGGCTATCACGCGGTCTTAGGCATTCTACACAACCAGCCTGATCGCATCGTCAATTTGTGGTTCGACGCCAATCACCGTTTTGGGCCTGAACGGGACGAGATCATTGAACTATGTTCAAAGAATAACAAGTCCTGGGGTTATCTGGATACATCGGGTTGGCGTCAACTGGATGTTGGAGCCAATGCCCACGGCGTGGTGGTCGAAGTGTTTCCATTTCAGTATACCCACTGGGGTGACGTTGTCGGACAACCCGGATCGAATCGAATTGTTATCGCTCTCGACGGGGTGACCGACCCGCAGAACTTAGGCGGTATTTTGCGTTGTGCAGCGTTTTTTGGGCCCTCGGTGGTTTTGTTGCCGAGAGATCGTTCGGTGCACGTGACGGCGACGGTGGAGCGTATCGCAGCGGGTGGTGCGTCGGTTGTGCCGGTGTCGCTGGTTACGAATTTGGCAAGAACTCTTGAGGAACTCAAGGAATACGGGTACTGGGTTTACGGAACCTCGCTGGCCGGGGGAGTACGGCTGCAAGACGCCGATATTGTGGGTAAGGTGGTTGTTGTGCTTGGTGCGGAAGGGCAAGGATTGCGCAGGCTTACCGCGGCAAAGTGCGATCAACTGGTTACCGTATCCGGCGTTGGGGTCCAGTCCTTAAATGTTGCTACGTTTGCCGGAATTTTTTTATACCATGTGTCCAAAACGCGACCAAATTTGTAAAGAAACGCAATTTGCTGGTCATAGTAAGTAACTCGTAGTGTTTTCTGTTGAGGATTGTTGTGATTACGCCAGAGTTAATTCGAAAACTTCCAAAAACCGACCTTCACGTACATCTTGATGGCTCACTCCGACTCGGAACGCTGATTGAGCTGGCGAAGGAACGAGGGGTCCAACTCCCGTCTTATACGGAGGAAGGTTTGCGTGAAACCGTGTTTAAGGCTCGATACGCAAATTTAGGCGAGTATTTGCGGGGCTTTGAATACACAACAGCGGTGCTCCAGGATGAAGAAGCCTTAGAACGAGTCGCGTTCGAACTCGCGGAGGACAATATTGCGGAAGGGGTGCTGTACTTTGAGCCACGTTTCGCTCCACAACTCCACATTAATGAGCGTTTAGATATTGCGAAAATCCTTTGGGCAGTTCACCGTGGCCTAAAGCGGGCGAAAGACCGGTTTAATTCAAGTGAGTCTGTTCGTGATGGTGCGGTACCGGAGTTCCAGTACGGTATTATCGCGTGCGCAATGCGCATGTTTGGAGAAGATTTTAGTGATTATTTTAGGAGATTCTTGAAAGTTCACCGCCATTCTCCGAAAAAGCGTGTTTTTTCGATGGCATCACTGGAGTTGGCGCAGGCGATTGTAGCGATCCGCGACGAATATGGTCTTCCGGTGGTTGGATTTGACCTCGCTGGACAAGAAAATGGATTTCCGCCCGGAGATCACGCAGAGGCGTACGATTTCGTTCACAAAAATTTCGTGAAAAAAACAGTGCACGCTGGCGAAGCATATGGACCGGAAAGCATCTTTCAGGCGATAACGGACTTGCACGCGGACCGAATCGGTCATGGATATCATCTTTTAAGCGCATGGCTAATAGAGAATTCCACGATTCTGGATAAAAGCGCGTATGTTGACAGACTTGCTGAGTACATCGCTGACCGACGCATCACAATTGAGATCTGCTTGTCCAGCAACATGCAAACGAATCCAATGATCAGAACCATTGCTGATCATGCGTTTGGGGATATGTTGAAACTTCGCCTGTCTACGACGTTTTGCACAGACAACCGCACCGTATCCGACACCACGGTAAGTAAGGAAGTCCAACTTGGTGTGGAACACTTTCGACTTACACCGAGGGATCTCAAGCACATTATCATATACGGCTTCAAGCGGAGTTTTTTTCCTGGTACTTATTTGGAAAAGCGATCGTATGTGCGGAGAATTATTGATTATTATCAGAGCATCGAGCAGCAATTTGGGCTAAACCCCGAGCCTGTAAGCCAGACTTTTCAAACAGTTACGTCGACGGATTGACCCGCCTAATCAACTGCGCTCATGGTTGAACACTACAATGATGTGTGTCGTTCACATGTGACCATTTTCGAATGGTTAAGATATTTGATCGGAGAACGACGATTTTTGATTGACCAACTCGTTCGAAGATCTGTATAGTCCCTGCCCCTGGACGCTACGACAAGTCGATAGCATCGTAAGACAATGGGGAGCAGCAAATTGGTTCTTTCCACTTGACAGTCGCGAGGCAATGAAATAAACGAAGTCGCCTTTGCGGGGCGATGATACCTCGTGTAGCACGCAACGCTGGCGTAGCTCAATCGGCAGAGCAGCTGATTTGTAATCAGCAGGTTGCGGGTTCGATTCCCACCGCCAGCTCCGCGGCGCGGTTGGTTCATGCGCGCAAAAATAGTACCGGAGGGGTTCCCGAGTGGCCAAAGGGAACAGGCTGTAAACCTGTCGTCATTAGACTTCGGAGGTTCGAATCCTCCCCCCTCCACCACAGCGCTTGGACTGTGGCACAGTGTTGAGAATTTGAAGTTTGCGGGAGTAGCTCAGTTGGCTAGAGCATCAGCCTTCCAAGCTGAGGGTCGCGGGTTCGAATCCCGTCTCCCGCTCCGGGCGCAGAGCGTCGCAAAGCGGCGCATGTAGTCGTCGGAAGCGTCCGAAAGTTGGGGGTCCAGAAATTGGCCCCAAGGCCCACGTAGCTCAGTAGGTAGAGCACTTCCTTGGTAAGGAAGAGGTCACCGGTTCAAATCCGGTCGTGGGCTCCAGCGGACGCAAGTTGGTTTCAGCGAACGCAATGTAGTTACTCAAAGTTGTAAGTGGTAGCTCGGAGGTCGTCTTCACGGCCACAAGTATCCCAGGAGGAGTAGGCAATGGCGAAGGAGAAGTTCCAGCGGACGAAACCGCACGTGAACGTCGGTACGATTGGGCATGTCGACCACGGAAAGACCACTCTGACCGCGGCGATTACCAAGGTGTTGGCCAGCAAAGGCAAAGCCAAGTTTGTCGCATTTGACGAGATTGACAAAGCTCCCGAAGAGCGCGAGCGTGGTATTACGATTGCGACCGCTCACGTCGAGTACGAGACGGACAATCGTCACTACGCTCACGTAGACTGCCCAGGTCACGCAGACTACGTGAAAAACATGATAACCGGTGCTGCGCAGATGGACGGAGCAATTCTAGTGTGCAGCGCCACCGATGGTCCGATGCCGCAAACACGTGAACACATTCTTTTGGCACGTCAGGTCGGTGTGCCCGCAATTGTGGTGTTTTTGAACAAATGTGACGCGGTTGAAGATCCTGAGCTGTTGGATCTCGTGGAGCTGGAGCTGCGGGAATTGCTGTCGAAGTACAACTTCCCAGGTGACGATATCCCCATCGTACGTGGTAGCGCCCTGAAGGCGTTGAACGCTCCAAACGCGGATCATGAAGACGCAAAGTGCATCATGGAGTTGATGAGCGCGGTTGACAGCTATATTCCGATGCCGGAACGAGCCGTTGATAAGGACTTCTTGATGCCGGTGGAGGATGTGTTTTCAATTCAGGGCCGTGGGACCGTAGTCACGGGCCGTGTTGAGCGGGGCACCGTGAAGACCGGCGACGAAGTCGAAATTGTAGGCATCCGCAAAACAGCAAAAACGACCGTCACTGGCGTTGAAATGTTTCGCAAGTTGCTCGACCAAGGACAAGCGGGCGATAACCTTGGTTGTTTGCTTCGTGGAACGAAGAAAGAGGACGTGGAGCGTGGCCAGGTTTTGGCAAAACCTGGGTCGATCAAGCCCCACACCAAGTTTAAAGGTGAGCTGTATGTACTGACAAAAGAAGAAGGTGGTCGGCATACACCCTTTTTTAATGGGTATCGTCCGCAATTCTACTTTCGGACCACTGATGTGACGGGGTCGGTCACTTTACCCGAAGGCACAGAGATGGTGATGCCTGGAGATAACGTCCGAGTCGACATCGCACTTTTGCAGCCAATCGCTATGGATACGGGACTCCGATTTGCTGTCCGCGAAGGCGGCCGTACGGTTGGAGCAGGTGTTGTGACCGCGATTGTTGAATAGTGTTCTTCGTGTGACTTGAAGAGAGACTGATCCAGCGCCGTCCCCCGGTCGATCCATTCGCCGGGGGGCGTCACAGTCGGGAAAAAATATGGCAGCCGGAAATCGAGTTATTGTGCACATGGAATGCACGGAGTGTCGAAAAGAAAACACTCCGGGTGTATCTCGTTATAGCACTACAAAAAACAAGAAACGTACGCCGGGACGTCTTGAGTTCAAAAAATATTGCCGGTTTGAGCGAAAACACACAATTCATCGGGAAGTTCGATAACATTGTGAAGGTACAATGTTGTGTGTAGGCCAGTAGCTCGAACGGTAGAGCAGCGGATTCCAAATCCGCGGGTTGGGGGTTCGAATCCCTCCTGGCCTGCCAAATATCGGAGCTTCTGCTCCGGATAGTTTCACCTCAGTCAGTGCTTTGTTTGAAAGTATGTTAAGTCGTCTGCCCAGTCCCAACGCGGCTGTTGCGGTGGCATGTCCATTCAAAGCAAGGCTGGCAAACAGCTTCGGAAGCGGCCAATGAGTGTCACACGGTCGGTTAATTTAGCATTCGTCGTTCTTGGACTTCTACTGTGGTTCGTGGCGGCCGAATTCTTTGCGTGGGTTCTTCAGTTGTTTGGACCAACAGTAGACATCGGGTTGATCGGCGTCGGCTTCCGCTTGAGTAATTTGTTGGGTTTCGTCGCTGGATTGGCCACAGTGATTGTGCTGTGGCGTAATGAGCGAGTGGGCACTGTTGCCCACGAGATCGCAAATGAACTCAAGAAGGTCACATGGCCTACTTGGCCAGAAACCCGCGTTTCAACCTTGGTGGTTATCGTAGTCACCACAATCGCAGCGATCATACTGGGTCTATACGATGCATTTTGGTCGTTCCTAACAAACTCCATATACCATTTCTGAGTTGGTCACGTTTTAACCGTCCAATTCTATTGCGGAGACCACGGAAGAACGCTTCCCACATACACAGAGGCGGGAGAACATCCATGGAAGAACTCAAGTGGTACGTCGTTCATACCTACTCTGGTCACGAAAATAGAGCTCGTCAGTTGTTACAAGAGCGAATTCGTACGGCGAGGTTAGAACACAAATTCGGCGAAATTTTGATTCCAACCGAAAGCGTGGTGGAAGTGAAGGGTGGGGCAAAGCGAACTTCGTCGAGAAAGTTCTTTCCCGGCTACATGCTTGTGCAAATGTCATTAGATGATGAAACGTGGCACTTGGTTAATGGTACGCAGAAGATTACGGGATTTGTGGGAAATGGCACGAGTCCATCACCGATCTCGGAACGCGAAGTACGTAAGATAACAGAGCAAATAGAGGAAGGTTCGCAGCGACCAAAAACAAAACAAACCTTCGAGGAGGGCTCTACTGTGCGTGTCATTTCTGGTCCGTTTTTGAATTTTAATGGCGTTGTAGAAGAAGTGCGTCCGGAAAAGCAAAAGCTGCGTGTTTTAGTTTCGATTTTCGGCCGTGCAACGCCGGTCGAACTGGACTTTGTGGAAGTCGAACGAATATAACGGGTCCGATCGCCCAGCCTTGACGCTACTTAGCGACCCCAGAGGAAACTATGGCAAAAAAAATAACAGCGTATGTGAAATTACAGTGCCCGGCTGGAAAGGCAACTCCGTCCCCACCCGTAGGCCCGGCACTTGGGCAGCATGGCGTCAATATCATGGAGTTCGTGAAAAAGTTCAACGCACGCACTGCCGACATGGAGACGGGCCTTACGACCCCAGTCATCATTACTGTATTTTCTGATCGTTCTTTTGACTTCGTCATAAAAACGCCGCCAGCGTCGACGTTGTTACGGAAGGCAGCGGGAGTTGCGAAAGGCTCTAGCGTTCCAAACCGTGACAAAGTCGGTAAGGTGACCAGAAAGCAAATAAGAGACATTGCCACGATGAAAATGCCAGATTTGTACGCGAATGACATCAACGCAGCGATTCTGACTATTGAAGGCACAGCCCGGAGTATGGGACTTGACGTGGTCGATTAGTGTCGAGGCGGTCAGAGCAGCGTTTCGTTAGAAATGGTGAGTTGATTCCGAGAATGCAGTGAGGAATACCAATGAGTCAACGAGGAAAAAAGCATCGCGCAGCCGTAGCAAAAGTAGATCGCACGGCTTTGTATGACCTGGCAAGTGCTGTTACGCTGGCGAAAAACGTCTCATACGCAAAGTTTGAGGAGTCGGTGGATATTGCTGTGAAGTTGGGCGTTAATCCCCGGCATGCGGACCAGATGGTGAGAGGGGCATGTGTGTTGCCCCACGGTACTGGGAAGACTGCGCGCGTCGTGGTGTTTGCAAAGGGGGAAAAAGCCAAAGAAGCAGAGGACGCGGGGGCGGATCGTGTCGGGGGAGATGACCTTGTCGAGGATATTAAAAACGGTTGGTTGGAGTTTGATAAAGCAATTGCGACGCCCGATATGATGGGCGCGGTCGGAAAGATCGGCAGAGTGCTTGGGCCGCGCGGGTTAATGCCCAATCCCAAAGTAGGTACTGTGACCTTTGATGTCGGAAATGCGGTTAAAGAGGCGAAAGCTGGCAAAATCGAATTTCGGACAGAAAAAGCGGGCATCGTACACAGCACCATTGGGAAAAAGTCATTCTCCGCAAATGCTTTGGAAGAAAATGCTCGTGCATTAATCGATACATTGATTCGACTCAAACCTGCAACGGCGAAAGGGCGTTATGTTCGGGGTGTAGCCGTTTCTACCACAATGGGGCCGGGTGTTAAGGTCGATCCTGTTCAGGTTGCAGAACTTCCCTAAGTTGCTCCAGCGCTTAGTCTTGATATAGTCGTGCGTACACGTGCTGCGTGTGGGCAAAAGTTCGATTGATAATCGTAGGTTACGTGACAATAATTTGATTGTCGTGCTGTCTAAGAAGCAGGTACGTGTTCGATGTTTAATGGCAAGCCGCCTGCGGAGACGGAAATTCGTGTGCTGGTCACAGCTACCTCTTTCCGTCCTTAAAACAAAGACTTGGATTGTTGAGCTGCCACGAATAGGGTGATGGAGTTTCGCGAAGCCGACATATGCTGGCAAAATACCTCACCCCGCTTTTGAGGTTGTAGACAAAAAAGAGGCACCTGTGAAAAAAGATGAAAAAGAAAAAATCGTAGAAGAAATGCGGCACGAACTAACGAGTGCCACTGGGATTATTCTCGCTGAATTTCGCGGTCTCGAAGTGGCGAAATCTGTCGGTCTTCGTAAGAAATTGCGGGAAAGCGGCGTTAGCTACCGGGTTGTAAAGAATACACTTACTCATTTAGCAATTAGGGGAACAGACAAAGAGTTTCTTGCGGCACACCTAGCAGGGCCCACTGCGGTGGCGTGGAGTAACTCCGATCCAGTTGCGGCCGCTAAGATCTTGGTTCAGTTTGCAAAAGACAACAGTCAGTTGCGACTGAAAGCGGGTTATCTCACCGGGTCGTCAATTGATGTCGACGGAATTAAAGCTTTGGCGGAACTTCCGGGTAGAGATGAACTACGGGCGAAGTTCTTGAGCGTTTTCAGGGGGCCAACCCAGAAAATGGTTACTCTGTTGACGCAGGTTCCGCGAAACTTTCTGCTCGTGCTTAAGCAACGACAGGAACAATTAACTAATGCATAAGTAAGGTAACGGGTTACGACCATGGTGGCGTGGATTGGCGCAGTGCTGATGCCACGTTTGGAAAAATGTATACAAGTTACAATGTAACTCTTTAACGATTTTAGGAGAAAAAATGTCCATCACACGAGAACAAATAAAAGATGCGCTGAGTCAGATGACAGTTCTTGAACTCGCACAATTAACAAAAGACCTTGAGGAAGCCTGGGGCGTCACTGCAGCAGCGGCGATGGCAGTAGCGGTTGCCCCAAGTGGGGGAGGGGGAGCTGCGGCACCGGTAGCGGAGGAAAAAACTGAGTTTGACGTCATTCTCACAAATGCCGGTGACAAGAAAATTCAGGTAATTAAGGAAGTGCGAGCGGTAACTACGCTGGGTTTGAAAGAAGCGAAAGATTTGGTCGACGGTGCACCCAAGCCTATTAAGGAAGGGGTTTCGAAAGAAGAAGCGCAGAAAATCAAAGCATTGGTCGAGGCAGCCGGTGCCACTGTTGAAATCAAGTAAATATGCCCGCCGGTTTGGGACGGCGAGCGCGCTGAAACCGTGGGAGGGACCAGTTTTGGTCTTTCACGGGCGGCACGTTCGCAACCCATAAAAACAACTTCACAACAAGTTCAAAACTTGGCGTTTGTCGGCGCGGGGTAATCAAAATACCACAAGAAGGTGCTTAGGCACCTCCAGTCGAAACGTACAGTCAGAAATAAAAGGTCGCTCAATAGGGGTCAGTACGATTTTCTGACGCGTCACTAATCTTGTTAAGCCAACTGGAGCGGTAACGCTTCATCTCTTCGTCACTTTCAGGTAGCGGGATGAATCCGCAAGGAGCACTCGATGGCTCATAAATCGGCTAGAAACCTCCGGATCCGAAAAAACTATGCCAGTATTCCCCAAATCATCGATATTCCCGACCTGATTAGCATACAAAAACATTCCTATGAGAAGTTTCTGCAACGTTTTGTTCCGCCGGAGAAGCGAGAAGATTACGGTCTACAGGGTATATTTAAGAGTGTTTTTCCAATTAAGGACTTTACGAAAACCTCTTCGTTGGATTTCGTTCAGTATCAGTTGGAGGATCCTAAATACGATGTGGACGAATGCCGACAGCGTGGAATGACCTTTGCTGCTCCAATAAAGGTGCTTATTAGGCTCGTCGTATGGGACCTGAACCCGGAGGCAAATACGCAATCGATTCGTGACGTGAAGGAGCAGGATGTTTATTTCGGAGAAATCCCGTTGATGACGGAAAATGGAACATTCATCATCAACGGAACTGAACGAGTTGTTGTTAGCCAGCTTCACCGATCACCCGGTGCATTTTTTGAACATGACAAGGGCAAGACCCACACCAGCGGTAAGCTGTTGTACTCTGCGCGGATCATTCCGTATCGTGGATCTTGGATTGATTTCGAATTTGACCAAAAAGATTTATTGTACGTTCGCATCGACCGGCGGCGTAAGATGTACGCTACGGTTCTACTCAGGGCGCTCGGTTATTCCACGCAGGAGTTGTTGAACTTTTTCTACGACACCGAAGTAGTGTATTTGAAGGACGACGGTTCGGTTACGAAAGTGCTTAACTACGAACTCATTAGAGATCAGCGGGCGACGCACGAGATACTTCACCCTGAAACGAACGAACCATTGGTGCGACGAAATCGCAAGTTTACTAAGGCGGTTATCCGCAAATTGAAGGAAGCGGGAATTAGTGAAATTCAATTGCAGGAAGAGGATCTCGACAAAAAAGTGCTGGCTCATGACATTATTGATGAGGAAACAGGAGAGGTCGTCTGCGAGTGTAACGATGAACTCACCTTAGAGAAACTTCAGGAACTTCGGGAGCGAGGAATTCGCGAATTTGAAGTGCTATTCTTCGATAACCTGAACGTCGGTTCGTATTTACGCGACACTCTTGTACAGGACAAAATTCAAACCGCAGACGACGCGATATTGGAAATTTACCGCCGGCTTAGACCTGGAGACCCGTCAACGCCAGCGCAAGCTAAGACTCATTTCAACAACTTGTTCTTTAATCCCGCTCGATACGATTTATCAAACGTGGGTCGATTAAAGCTCAATTACAAGTTTCGTTCCAGTATTGATGGTAAAACACCGGCCCCAGAGCCTCTCGATCTCACTGTACTGACCAAACGAGATATTCTAGACGTCGTGAAGTACTTGATCGAACTAAAGAATGGTCGAGGCACGATAGACGACATCGATCATCTTGGCAACCGACGTGTACGTGCGGTCGGTGAGCTGATGGAGAATCAATATCGAGTCGGATTGATTCGGATGGAACGTGCTATCAAAGAGCGCATGAGTATGTCGCAGGAGATCGATACACTCATGCCGCATGATCTCATTAACGCAAAGCCCGTCAGTGCAGTCGTTAAAGAGTATTTTGGATCAAGCCAGTTGTCTCAGTTTATGGATCAAACAAATCCGCTGAGTGAGGTCACCCATAAAAGGCGCCTTTCGGCATTGGGCCCCGGTGGTTTGACTCGAGACAGAGCGGGGTTTGAAGTCCGAGACGTTCATACAACGCATTACGGGCGAATTTGTCCCATTGAAACTCCGGAGGGTCCAAACATTGGACTGATCGCCTCACTATCGACCTATGCACGAGTGAACGAGTACGGGTTCATCGAAACGCCCTACCGGCGCGTTGAGGAAGGCAGAGTAACCGATAGTGTGGGATATTATTCGGCACTTGAAGAGGAGCCGAACTCAATTGCGCAGGCAAACGCGAACGTTGATACCAACGGTGTGCTGGTCGATGAGTACGTAAGTGCTAGAAAGGCTGGCGAATTTGTGATGACCAGCCCAGATGATGTCAACCTGATCGATGTTTCCCCTAATCAATTGGTTTCTGTTGCGGCCTCGCTGATTCCGTTTCTTGAGCATGACGATGCAAATCGAGCTCTAATGGGGTCAAACATGCAGCGTCAAGCGGTTCCACTGATGCGCACTAGTGCGCCGCTTGTCGGAACGGGGTTAGAGCGCGTGGTAGCCGCCGATTCGGGCGTAACGGTAGTAGCTAGGCACGATGGAGTTGTCGAGAGCGTTGATGCCGGTCGAATTGTGATTCGGCGTGACTTGGATCCAGAGGAGTTGTCTGCAAAGCCGGACATTTACAAGCTCATCAAGTACATGAGATCTAATCAGAATACTTGCGTGAATCAGCGACCCATTGTGCTTAAGGGTGATCGTGTCAAAGCGGGGGATGTTATCGCGGACGGTCCCGCAACGGACATGGGCGAACTCGCACTTGGACGCAATGTCGTAGTCGCGTTTATGCCATGGGGAGGATATAATTTCGAGGATTCGATCCTGATTAGTGAGCGGGTGGTAAAAGAGGACCACTTTACTTCGATTCATATTGAGGAATTTGAGTGTGTTGCGCGAGATACTAAGCTTGGAAAAGAGGAGATCACCCGAGATATCCCGAATGTAGGGGAAGAAGCATTAAAGGATCTTGACGATGCTGGGATCATTCGTATCGGAGCAGAGGTTCAACCAGGGGATATATTGGTCGGCAAAGTGACTCCGAAAGGAGAAACACAACTGAGCCCTGAGGAAAAACTCCTCCGTGCGATATTTGGTGAGAAAGCCGGAGATGTGCGTGATACCTCGCTCCGGGTTCCCCCAGGTGTTGTCGGTACAGTCATTTACGCGCAAGTGTTTAGTCGCAAAGGTGTGGACAAAGACGATAGGGCTCAACAGATCGAGGACGAAGAAGAGTATCGTCTCCTTAAAGACCAAGACGACGAAGTCCGAATTATTCGGGCGGCGGCCCGTGAGAGGGTGACCGAACTTCTTGTGGGTAACGTTACGTCGACGAAACTTGTCGACGACAGTGGCAGGATATTACTTGCTGCGGGAGCAAAGTTGACACCGGATGTGTTGGTGTCGGTACCAGATAAGTACCTCCGCGAAATACGACTGGAGAACGGTGCGGGTACCCAGGAAAAGATATACCAAATTGCCGAAAATCTGGAAAACGAGATTCACGCTGTCCAGTTGTTGTTCTCAGAAAAGATCAAACGCTTAAAAAAAGGGGATGAGTTGCCGCCCGGAGTCATTAAGATGGTGAAGGTTTACGTCGCCATCAAGCGTAAGTTGCAAGTGGGCGACAAGATGGCTGGGCGGCACGGGAACAAGGGCGTTGTCAGTCGGATTCTGCCGGAAGAAGACATGCCCTACTTGGCAGACGGAACGCCGGTTGACGTTGTTCTCAATCCACTCGGGGTTCCGAGCCGAATGAACGTAGGGCAGATTCTTGAGTGTCATCTTGGCATGGCTGCGCGGGGAATTGGAGCATTGTTAAATAGATACGTTCAGGAACACTACGGGGCTGCGAAGATACGAAAAGAAATGTTGAAGGTTTTCTCAACTCCGGACATGCAGAAATACGTGGAGTCCTTGTCTGACGATGAAATTGTGCGCTTCGCTGAAGTGGTCAAGGAGGGAATTCATGTCGCCACTCCAGTATTTGATGGTGCAGAGGAGTCGGAAATACACGATCTCTTCGCGCAAGCGGGCATGCAAACAAACGGTCAAACAGTTGTGTTCGACGGGCGTACCGGAGAGGCGTTTGATCACGATGTCACGGTAGGGGTGATGTACGTGCTTAAATTGCATCATTTGGTTGATGACAAGATACATGCCAGGTCGATTGGGCCATATTCCCTCGTAACCCAACAACCGCTTGGTGGCAAAGCTCAATTCGGCGGTCAGCGTTTGGGGGAGATGGAAGTCTGGGCGATGGAAGCGTACGGCGCTGCATATGCGTTGCAAGAATTTCTTACCGTTAAGTCCGATGATGTAATTGGTCGGACGAGAATGTATGAAGCCATTGTGAAAGGGGATAATCTACTTGAGGCGGGGCTCCCTGAGTCCTTCAACGTTTTGATAAAGGAACTAAAAGCGTTGGCCCTTGATGTGGAACTAATCGAAGCTGGGCAAGAGAGTTAGTGCAGTGATAGATTCATGAATCGTGTGTGTTGTCTCTCGTTGCGGAGTCAGAAAGGTAGTTCACAACTTGAATGTGTGGGAAGTCAGCGCTGTCGTGCTGGCGTGGTTGTCGAGTTAAGAAACAAGCCGATATAAAACTAGGAGTGGAACGTGAGGGATATATTTAACTTTTTTGAAAAGCCCAAAGATCCGCTTAGTGTTGCAGCCGTCCGAGTTGGACTTGCATCCCCCAAGAAGATACTTGAGTGGTCGTACGGCGAAGTGAAAAAGCCGGAAACCATTAACTATCGAACGTTTAAACCGGAACGAGACGGCTTGTTTTGTGCTAAAATATTTGGTCCTGTCAAGGACTACGAATGTAATTGTGGTAAATACAAGCGCATGAAACATCGTGGGATTGTGTGCGAAAAATGCGGGGTCGAAGTCATTCAATCCAAAGTACGACGTGAACGACTTGGACACATTTCCCTTGCGACACCCGTCGCCCACATTTGGTTTCTTAAGAGTTTACCGAGTCGTATAGGAAACCTGCTCGACATTTCTTTGAAGGATCTAGAGCGCGTTCTTTACTGCGTGTCGCACATTGTTTTGGATCCTGGGACTACGGGGTTAAAAAAGTGTGAGATAATATCTGAGGAGCGGTGCGAAAAATTACTTGATGAGTTTCCTGACGAAGACATTAAGGTCGGTATGGGGGCTGAGGCAATCAGAGAACTGCTCGAGCAACTTGATGTCGAGGAGATGGCGACACGGCTGCGGTCCGAAATGAAAGAGGCCACAAGCGAAGCCAAACGAAAAAAAATTGTGAAAAGACTTAAGGTGGTCGAGGCATTCCTTGGTTCGGGTAACGAGCCACAGTGGATGATTCTCCGCAATATTCCTGTATTGCCTCCTGATCTTCGTCCGTTAGTGCCATTGGATGGTGGACGGTTTGCTACAAGCGATTTGAACGATCTATATCGGCGGGTCATCAATCGAAACAATCGTTTGAAGCGTTTGCTAGAACTTCACGCGCCGGAAATCATCATTCGAAACGAAAAGAGGATGCTTCAGGAAGCTGTCGACGCACTGTTCGATAATGGTCGCCGTGGAAAAGTAATTACAGGGCCAAATAAGAGACCACTAAAATCTTTGAGTGACATGCTCAAGGGTAAACAAGGGCGGTTTCGCCAGAACTTGCTTGGTAAGCGGGTTGACTACTCTGGACGTTCAGTCATCGTTGTTGGTCCCCAGCTAAAATTGCATCAGTGCGGTTTGCCTAAGAAGATGGCATTGGAATTATTCAAGCCATTCATCTACAACAAACTTGAGGAGAGAGGGTTCGTTTCAACCATCAAAAGTGCAAAGAAGATGGTTGAAAAAGAGCGTGCCGAGGTTTGGGACATTCTGTCCGACGTGATCCGAGAACATCCCGTCATGCTGAACCGAGCGCCGACCCTCCACCGCCTCGGTATTCAGGCGTTTGAGCCAGTTCTTATCGAAGGTAAAGCCATTCAGTTGCATCCTTTGGTCTGTCAGGCTTTTAATGCGGACTTCGACGGCGACCAAATGGCGGTTCATGTTCCGCTTAGCCTTGAGGCGCAACTCGAAACCCGCGTTTTGATGATGTCCTCAAACAACATCTTGTCACCGGCGCACGGGAAGTCGATCATTAATCCAACTCAAGACATTGTTTTGGGAATGTACTATCTCAGCCGTGAACGCCCCTTTGTTAAAGGGGAGGGTAAGACTTTTGCTAGTATTGATGAAGTTCGGCTGGCCTACGACTCGGGTGAAGTTGCGCTGCAAGCCAAAATTCGTGTGAGAATCGGCGGTCAACTCACGGACACCACTGTGGGAAGATGTATGCTCACCGAGATTGTTCCCAAAGAAATTCCCTTTGCGGAGTACAATCGTGTCATTGACAAAAAATGTTTGCAAGGACTCATCGATTCCGCGTATCGCAGATGCGGTCAGAAGCAGACTGTGCTGCTTTGTGATCAGCTACGGACGTGGGGATTTGAGCATGCGACAAAAGCTGGCATCTCCATTTGCATGGAAGACATGAGGATTCCGAAAGCCAAAGAAGTGCTACTTGACGAGGCGCAGACGGAAGTCCAGGAGATCGAAAATCAGTACACCGAGGGACTGATTACAGACGGCGAGCGTTACAATAAAGTGATCGATATCTGGGCCAATGTTACCGAGCGTATCGCGTCGGAAATGATGCGTGAAATTGGAACAGAACGTTTTGTGAATGCGGTAAGCGGCGAAACCCGTGAAGTGCCCTCTTTCAATTCAATCTTCATGATGGCTGATTCAGGTAGCCGCGGATCGGCGCAGCAAATACGACAGTTGGCGGGAATGCGCGGTTTGATGGCAAAACCTTCCGGTGAAATTATCGAGACTCCGATTAAGGCAAATTTCCGCGAAGGTCTAACCGTGCTTCAATACTTTATATCGACACACGGTGCCAGAAAGGGTTTGGCCGATACGGCGCTCAAGACCGCAAACTCTGGATATCTTACACGACGTCTTGTTGACGTGGCGAACGACGCGGTAGTGCTTGAGTACGATTGTCACACACTTGACGGTATTGAGATCGGTTCCCTGGTTGAGGGTGGTGAGATTATCGAGCCGATGAGTGAGCGAATTTTGGGGCGGGTAGCGCTCGAAGACATTTACGATCCGTTTACTCAAGCGCCGTTGGTTGAATCAAATGCTGAGATCGACGAGAAGAATGTTAAGAAGATTGAGGAGGCGGGGATCGAGAAGGTGCTCATTCGAAGTGTGTTGACTTGCCGAACACGCGGTGGTGTGTGCGTTTTGTGCTATGGTCGAGATTTGGCGCGCGGAAGAATGGTCAACATAGGCGAAACCGTTGGGGTTATTGCTGCTCAATCAATTGGGGAGCCGGGTACACAGCTTACGATGCGCACATTCCACATCGGTGGCGCTGCAAGCAGGCGCGTGGAGCAGTCAACCTTGGAAGCGCGCACTGACGGTGTTGTCAAGTTTCACAAGTTAAGCACCGTTGCTAAACAGGACGGTACACTCGTTGTGATGAACAGAAATGGTGAAATCGCGATTGTCGATGATACCGGTCGTGAACGTGAGCGTTATGGAGTGATTTATGGCGCAAAACTGACCGTGAAAGAGGGAAGTAGAGTTTCGCCAGGTCAAACAATCGCAGAATGGGACCCTTGGGCAATGCCGGTTGTTACTGAAGTTGCAGGTCGAGTTAAGTTTGGCGACGTGGTTGAGGGCGTAACGATGCTCGAGCAGTTGGATGAACTTACGGGCTTCTCGCGCAAAGTGATTATTGAGTCTAAGGATGCGGATCTTCGGCCAAGAATTGCGATCAAAGATGAACACGGTCAGACATTGAAGCTCAAAGGAACGCGTGGTGGCAGTAGCGCGACGGATGTTCCCGCAACTTACTCGTTGCCAGTGGGTGCCAACATTACTGTAACAGAGAACTCGATCGTAGATGCTGGTGACATCATAGCCAAGATTCCACGCGAAACAACAAAAACCAAGGATATTACAGGCGGTTTGCCGCGGGTTGCCGAATTATTCGAAGCGCGAAAACCAAAAGAGCATGCTGTTATTTCAGAAATTGATGGCGTTGTAAGTTTCGGCAAGGGCACCAAAGGAAAACGTAAGATTATTATTAGCCCGGACGTTGGCGAGCCAAAAGAATACCTCATCGCAAAGGGAAAGCACATCAGTGTGCATGAAGGTGATTTGGTCAAGGCTGGTGAGCCGTTGATGGACGGTTCGTCGAATCCGCATGACATATTGAAAGTGCTCGGAGAAAAAGAACTAGCTAAGTATTTGGTAGACGAAGTTCAGGAAGTGTACCGGTTGCAGGGGGTTCGAATCAACGACAAGCATATCGAAATTATTGTACGGCAGATGCTTAGATGGATCCGCGTTACTGACGTTGGTGATTCTCGCTTTCTTGTCGATGAGCAAGTCGACCGATGGAGCTTTGAGGAAGAGAACGAGCGAGTTGGGATACAGGGTGGAAAGCCCGCAGTGGGCGAGCCGATGTTGTTGGGAATTACGAAAGCATCGCTGTCCACTGATAGTTTTATTAGCGCTTCCTCGTTTCAGGAGACTACCAAAGTTTTGACGGAAGCTTCTATTTGCGGGCGGGTGGACCATCTTCGTGGTCTTAAAGAAAATGTAATAATGGGGCGAGTTATACCTGCTGGCACCGGTTTCCCTGCGTACAAGAATCTTAGAGTTCGAGTTGCTCCAGAGCAGTCTGGCGGACAGATTGGTCGCGAAAAACACGCCTAGGGTGAGATTCAGTGGAAATGATTCTTTCGGTGACGTGCCATGTGGGAAATCTGTTTCGTAGTTGCATCTTTCTGCGTCTAGTAGGCGTATATCGGGCTGCGAATAGTGGATACTGACCTGTCTATGGCGCGTCCCGCTGCGTGTCAAGCATTTGTGCCTGGTTACACATGTTTGGATTCTCGTTACATTCTACTCCCGGACAATCGAAACGAAGTCGTCGACGTCGCTTGGGGCAATTTTGTGCGGTGCTTTCTAAGTACCAGACCAGCCGTAGTGGGGTATAGCCGAACGGGTTATCAGGTGTTTGACGCGAATTCAAACTCTCAAAATAAATACAGCAAAAGCGGTTTTCTATCTCTCGCCACGCAAAAATCCGCTTGACACAAAAAAGTACTCATCTATACTCCGGCCTCCCTGCGTGGGGGTAAACGCGGGTAAGAGACGACCAACCGCAACAGGCGCGGATTGAACCAGCTAAGCAAGGAACATGGCGCATGCCTACAATTAATCAACTTGTGCGTGCCGGACGTGTCCGGCAAAAAAACAAAACCACGGCACCTGCGTTGGATGCATGCCCACAAAAAAGAGGGGTTTGCGTCAGGGTATATACAACAACGCCGAAGAAGCCAAACTCAGCTCTTCGGAAAATTGCTCGTGTTAGGTTGAGCAATGGCATGGAAGTCACATCGTACATTCCCGGTGAGGGACACAATCTGCAGGAGCACTCCTTAGTGCTCATTCGGGGTGGACGCGTAAAAGATCTGCCGGGCGTGCGATATCATATTATTCGTGGAACACTGGACGCGACTGGTGTGAAGAATCGCAAACAAGGTCGGTCTAAATACGGCGCTAAAAAAAGCAAATAAGTTTGTTCACACGTCGTAGACTGTTTTGTACCAGTACACAGAAATCGTTGCGCCGTAAGCCGGTTCGCCGGTTGGGCGCGCAAAGAGGCAACAATGCCCAGAAGACGAGAAGTTCCAAAGCGAAAAATTAACAAAGACCCCAAATACAATGATTGGCTGGTGGCGAAATTCACCAACAGTCTGATGCTGCGCGGAAAGAAAGCGACAGCGGAAGCCATTATTTACGGTGCTTTTGATATTGTTGAGGGCCGAATCAAAGACGATCCGTTGAAGATCTTCAAGAAGGCCATTGAAAATGTGAAACCACAGCTAGAGGTCAAAAGCAGACGTGTCGGTGGCGCAACCTATCAGGTACCGGTTGAAGTACGATCAGAACGAAAAATCGCGCTGGCAATACGTTGGATAATTAATTATGCGCGGTCTCGTGGTGAAAAATCAATGCGGGAGAAGTTGGCTGCAGAACTCATCGAAGCAGCTAACAATCGGGGCAGCGCGATAAAAAAACGTGAAGACACCCACCGGATGGCGGACGCTAACAAGGCATTTGCCCATTATCGCTGGTAGATAAATTGTTAACCTCTGTTATGCCGGGGTGGTAGGCCACTGCCAATTTTAGTGGCAAAAGAACAAAGCACACAGCCGAGAGCCAGTTAAAAGTCAGTTCCGTCTGCATGTGTCTATCGTTGCATTGCGTGTTTATCAGGTTAATGGTCACGGAATCCGGGCACGGAACGAATCAGGAGATGTCGAACCATGGCGCAAAAGATTCGAATTAGATTGAAAGCCTACGACTATAAGCTGCTCGACCAGTCGGTGAGGGAAATCATTGACACCGTTGAGCGCACCGGGGCAAAAATTGCGGGTCCCGTTCCGCTCCCAACGCGTATAAATCGCTATACAGTTCTACGGTCGCCACATGTCAATAAGAAAAGTCGAGAACAGTTCGAGATTCGCACCCACAAGCGCTTGTTAGATATTCTTGAGCCAACGCAACAGACGCTTGATGCATTGATGAAACTCGATCTTTCAGCTGGTGTCGACGTAGAAATTAAGGCGTGACCAGGAGATGTGTTGAAATGGCACAAGTCGACGTTTACAACTTGCGACGCGAAAAGGTGGATCAGGTTCATTTAGACGACCACGTTTTTGCTGCAGAAACAAAAGAGCATTTGCATTACGATGTCGTAAAAATGCAAATGGCAAATCGGCGTTCGGGAACTGCGTGCACAAAAACACGCGCAAATGTCTCGTTTTCAACGGCTAAGCTGTATCGGCAGAAAGGCACGGGAAACGCAAGAATTGGTTCAAGAAAATCACCCACCCTTAGAGGAGGAGGGACCGTTTTTGGGCCGCTGCCACGTGACTTTTCGTATAGAATACCTCGGCAAGCACGTAAGGCTGCACTGCGTTCTGCGTTAAGTGCGCGAGCCTTTGGCGAAAAATTATTGCTTCTGGAGAGTTTTTCGCTACCGGAGGTTAAGACCAGGGCGGTCGCCGATGTAGTGAAAAAATTTGGACTGACGACGGTTTTGGTCGTCGATGTGCCCGGAAATGACAGATTGCGTCTCTCCGCTCGCAACCTTCACCATGTAAAATACGTCTCGGCCAATGGAATTAACGTGGCTGACGTTTTGAGGTTTGACTTTTTGGTCATGACTGTCGCAGCAGCACGAGTAATAGAAGGAGTGCTAAAAAAATGACCAAGTACGAATTGCTGAAGGTGATTCGGCGACCGCTGATCACAGAAAAAGCCAACGAACAAAAAGAATCTTTGCAGAAGTACCTCTTTGAGGTGTCTATGGATGCGAACAAAGTGTCCATTGGAAGAGCCGTGGAGGCCGCATTTGGCGTAAAGGTGACAACCGTGCGGACCGCAATCGTTCGGGGCGATGTGAAGCGAGTTGGTCGTTTCGCTGGACGACGACCGAATTGGAAAAAAGCCACGGTAACATTAGCGGCTGGTCATGTGATCGATTTTTTCGAAGAGGTCTAGCATGGGAATTAAGCGATACAATCCGACGTCCCCAGGCAGACGATTCATGACGTCGTCTGGTTTTGAAGAGTTGACTAAAAAAGCGCCGGAAAAAGGGCTTACGGCCACACTAACTAAGAGTGGTGGAAGAAATGTCTATGGTCGCGTTACTGCGCGGTTTCGGGGGGGGGGACACAAACGAAAATATAGGCTTGTTGACTTTCATAGAACAAAGTTCGGCGTTTCGGCGCGAGTTAACGCTATTGAGTACGACCCCAATAGAACGGCACGTGTTGCCTTACTTGTGTATGCGGACGGCGAAAAGAAATATATCATCGCGCCCAACAACCTCAATGTTGGGGATGAGGTGGTGTCTAGCGCGAAAGCCGATATTAAGCCTGGCAACTCCCTTCCACTTCACGCGATGCCTGTAGGGACCCAAATCCACAACATTGAGCTAAAGCCGGGAAAGGGAGGGCAGTTGGTGCGGTCGGCTGGCAGTACAGCGCAGGTGATGGCTAAAGAAAACAAATACGCACTGATTCGATTGCCTTCTGGTGAACTACGAAATGTGTTGCTTACATGCAGAGCAACGGTTGGCGTAGTTGGAAACACTTTGCACGAAACTGTTTCCATCGGAAAAGCGGGGCGATCGAGGTGGTTAGGGAGGCGCCCCCATGTGCGTGGAGTTGCCATGAATCCAGTAGATCATCCTCATGGGGGAGGAGAAGGTCGCACTTCAGGTGGTCGCCATCCTGTGACACCGTGGGGTAAGCCTACAAAAGGCGCCAAAACCCGAAATAATAAAAGAACCGATGTTTTCATTGTTAAGCGGCGTGGAAAGCGCAAATAGTCGACATTTCATGCATTTGTACATCTTTGCAGTGCGATGTTGGTACAATTCGCGCTGAAAACGTGATGGAGAAAGTGACGTGCCTCGCTCAATCAAAAAGGGACCGTTTGTGGATACACACTTGTACGAAAAAGTCGAAAACGCGACACGTACAAACTCAAAAAGAGTCATAAAAACGTGGTCGCGTCGATCCATGCTTATTCCAGAGATGGTTGGACTTACATTTGCTGTACACAATGGCCGAAAATTTGTTCCCGTTTTTGTAACAGAAAATATGGTGGGTCATAAGTTGGGTGAGTTTGCGCCAACGCGTACGTTCCACGGCCACGCTGGTGACCGAAAAGTGAAAGGAAAGACCAAAAAGTAGCTTGGCAGTATGCAACGAGTAGCTGCTTTCGTTTCGCGTTACCTCGAACGATTTCGCCGAACAAAAACCAGCTAAAACGAACAAGAGAGAATGTGTCATGGAAGCAAAAGCAGTAGCCAGATACATCAGAATGGCACCACGAAAGTCCAGGGTAATTGTGGACTTGATTCGGGGAAAATACGTAGATGAAGCAATGGAAACCTTGCGATTTACCGGTCGTAGGGCGGCCGGGCCGGTGCAAAAAGTACTGGCCTCCGCAATTGCAAATGCAAAGGTGAAGTTCGATGCGAAAGTCGATATCCTTTATATAAAGGAGGCTTTCGTAGACAAGGGACCGACTTTGCGCCGATTTATGCCTCGTGCGATGGGTCGGGCTACGCGAATCAACAAGATGACCAGCCACATTACTGTGGTTGTTGCGGAACGTCAGTAGATTTACTGATAAGGAGCACAATCGTGGGACAAAAAGTCCATCCTACCGGATTTCGGCTCGGTGTGATTCGTAGTTGGAGTTCAAAGTGGTACGAAGAACGCAATTACGCCAAGTGGCTACACGAAGACTTGGAGCTGAAGGTTTTCATAAAAAAGAAGCTTTACCATGCTGGAATTTCTTCAATAGAAATCGAACGAGCTACCAGTAAGGTGAGAATCAAGGTTCATACTGCACGCCCCGGTATCGTCATCGGCAAGAAAGGAACCGGCGCGGATTTATTAAAGAAAGAAATTGCGGAAATGACCGACTCGGACGTTGTATTGGATATCCATGAAGTCCGAAAAGCGGAAATTGACGCTCAGTTGATTGCGGAAAGCATCGCAACTCAGTTAGAGCGCCGTGTTTCATTTCGTCGCGCGATGAAAAAGTCAATGCAAACAGCCATGAAGGCCGGTGCAAAAGGTGTGAGAGTTTCGTGTTCCGGTCGCCTTGGTGGTGCTGAGATGTCGCGGTACGAGTGGTATCGCGAAGGACAGGTGCCGCTCCATACATTGCGTGCTGACATACAGTACGGCTTTGCTGAAGCCAAGACCACGTACGGTATCATTGGCGTGAAATGTTGGGTTTACAAAGGCATTATTCTCTAAACTTCAACCCAAGAGATTGGTAAGGAGGAAGCGATGCTCTCGCCAAAAAAGACAAAATTTCGAAAGCAACAGAAAGGCAGAGTACGTGGGATCGCTTGGGCTGGAAATGAAATAAGCTTCGGTGATTTCGGACTGCTGGCGATGGACGCTGGGTACATAACGGCCAGACAGATTGAAGCTGCGCGTATCGCGATGACTCGTCATATTAAACGTGGTGGTCGCGTTTGGATACGATGTTTTCCTGACAAACCGATTACAAAAAAGCCCGCTGAAACGCGAATGGGGAAAGGAAAAGGTGCGCCGGAGGCGTGGGTATGTACGGTGCGCCCTGGGCAGGTTCTCTACGAGATGGACGGTGTCGGGCTCGATATTGCAAAAGAAGCTTTTCGACTAGCTTCCCACAAGCTGGCGGTTAAGACAAAAGTTGTGTCCAAAAATGAGGTAGTATCGTGAAAATCGAAGAGATTCGGGCACTGAGCAACGAAGAGCTTCGCCATGCTGAGGACGAAGTGGCGCGCGATTCATTTCGCCTGCGTTTTCAGCACAATACCGGACAATTGAGTGACAGCGCGTCATTGAGGAAAACGCGCAAAACAATTGCGCGGATCAAAACGATTCTTCGACAGCGCCAATTGGCGGAGGACAAAAAACGATGAGCGAGCGTGGTAATCGTAAGCGTCTGGTGGGTACGGTTGTAAGCGACAAAATGGATAAAACCGTCGTTGTGCAAGTGGTTAGGAGAGTTCAGCACGCGGGGTATAAAAAATACGTGAGTCGCCGAAAAAAATACAAAGCCCATGATGAGCGGAATGAGTTCCATGTTGGCGACGTCGTCGAACTGATTGAGTCTAGACCGCTTTCAAAAGACAAACGTTGGGCCGTTGAGCGGTTGGTAAATCGTGCGGGGCGAATCTAAGGTTGGGCGGGAAGTTTTGCTTCCGTCGACTGTGTGCGATGCTGCTATATTTCGCGCAGCCATAAAGGCGGTGTCGTGACGTCAGCTCGCGTGCGTTTTTAGATGTGAAAAGGCGTCGAGCATGTCACTTGCTGGCACCCGCGTATAAAACAGAAAAACATAAAGCGAAAGTCAGGATGGTAGCACAATGATTCAAATGCAGACGTTTCTGGGAGCAGCAGATAACTCCGGCGCAAAGAAGCTGCAGTGCATAAAAGTGCTGGGTGGATCAAAACGAAAGTATGCGGGTATAGCCGATATAATAGTGGTCAGTGTCAAAGAAGCTATTCCAAAGAGCAAAGTAAAAAAGGGTGAAGTGCATAAAGCAGTGATTGTGCGTACGGCAAAAGAAATTTCGCGACCTGACGGCAGCTACATTCGGTTTGATGGAAACGATGCAGTGTTGTTAAATAACCAGAACGAGCCAATTGGCACCCGCATTTTTGGACCAGTGGCCCGAGAACTTCGAGCAAAACGCTTCATGAAAATTGTGTCTTTGGCGCCAGAGGTACTTTAACTACGTTTGCCGATATAAGAATTATTGGAGACTCTAGATGGCAAAATTCAAAAAAAACGACCTGGTCTTAATAATAGCAGGACGCGAAAAAGGAAAACGGGGACGAATATTGAAAGTTGCCGAACACGGTGAACGGCTCGTTGTCGAAAAGCTAAATCTGGTAAAACGTCACCAAAAGCCAACACAGAAGCACCCTCAGGGTGGGATCATTGAAAAAGAGAGCCCAATACATTGCTCCAATGTGATGCTTGTAAGCCCGACAACAAACGAGCCGTTCCGAGTGAGGTTCAAGTTTGGCGAACAGGGTGACGGCGGCCGTTCAGGCAAGAGCCGTTTCAACAAGAAAAATGAAGAGATAATTGCTGACGCAACTTTTAAGCGATAATCGACCAGAACACGCGGCGATAAACAGTTGACATATAGTGCGCCCAAGTAATGACATTGCGAGGCAATAATGGCAGCAAGACTAAAAAATCTGTACGATAAAGAAATCGCACCAGCGCTGATGAAAGAGTTTGCGTACAAGAACCGAATGCAGGTTCCGCAACTCACTAAGGTTGTCATCAATATGGGGTTGGGAGAAGCGATACAAAATCCTAAAGCCGTTGAGGCTGCGCAGGCCGAAGTCACTACAATTTCTGGGCAGAAGGCTGTGGTAACAAGGGCAAGGAAGTCGATTGCCACTTTTAAGTTGCGGCAGGGTGTTCCGATAGGATGCATGGTGACGCTCCGACGGGATGCGATGTTCGAGTTTGTTGATCGACTTTTGAATGTTGCTTTACCTCGTGTACGAGATTTTCGTGGAGTGAGTCCGAAGGCTTTCGACGGTAAAGGAAACTATTCGCTCGGCGTGCGCGAGCAGATTATCTTTCCAGAAATTGACTACGACAAAGTAGACAAGGTACGGGGAATGAACGTCACATTCGTAACTACAGCTAGAACTGACGATGAGTGCTATGCTTTGCTGAAGCAGTTCGGTATGCCGTTTCGTAAGTAACATTTGATCGTATTGACAAACAGAGGCAATAAAAAATGGCAAGAAAAGCCCAGCTTGAGAGGCTCGCTCATCCGGAACGCTATAGGTTTACTGTCCGTATTGTAAATAGATGCAAATCGTGCGGGCGTTCCAGAGCTTATTTGCGCAAATTTGCGCTGTGTCGACTTTGTTTTCGCAAACTGGCTTTGAAAGGCGATATATCCGGCGTCACCAAGTCAAGTTGGTAGGCGTTTATTTTTTGGTTATCGGCATCATACCAGGTTTAGGTTATAAGAGGCGCACCAAATGACAATGACAGATCCGATAGCAGATTACCTAACACGGATACGAAACGCAGTCATGGCCAACCGCAGCAGCGTCGATATCCCTGCTTCGCGTGTTAAGATTCACATGACAGAAATCCTCAAAGACGCAGGGTACATCGACGATTATACAGTGTTGGATGACCGTGGACAGGGCGTTATCAACATAGATCTCAAGTGGCACAGACATCGCGAAAATGCGATTAAGGCGCTACGACGTGAGAGTCGCCCGGGGCAAAGACGTTATGTTAAGGCCGAAGAAGTTCCGAAGATTAGAAATGGACATGGAATTGCCATTATTTCTACGTCGAGGGGGCTGCTAAGCGATTCGCAAGCGCGAAAAATGGGCGTCGGTGGCGAATACATTTGTTCGATTTATTAGTGCGTTTAAGTTTGCTGGGTAGCGACTATTCAAACGCTGGAGAGTTAAAGTCATGGCGTTGTCACGTATTGGAAAAAAGGCAATTGTGCTGCCTGCCACCGTAAAAGTGACGGTAGATGGGCAAGTCGTTAATGTGCATGGGCCTAAGGGGAAGATGGTTCGCACGCTAAAAGACGTCCATATCAGACTTGCGAACAACGAACTTGTCGTCGATGCCGCTGAGGATACCAGAGTGGCCAAAGCCAAACATGGCTTGGCTCGTGCTTTGCTGCAAAATATGGTCACAGGGGTGTCCGTTGGATTTAAGCGCGATTTGGAAATTACTGGAACGGGATATCGAGCGGATGTCAAAGGAAATGTGTTGGAAATGAGCCTGGGGTATTCCCATCCTGTTAGGTTCGAATTGCCGGTGGGGATAACTGCCTCAGTTGACAAGCAGACGAAAATTAGTATTGAAGGGGCCGATAAAGAGCTGTTGGGCCTAGTCGCCGCAAAAGTACGGGGGTTTCGTCCGCCCGAACCATATAAGGGAAAGGGGATTAAATACTCCGATGAGTCGATTGTTCGTAAAGAAGGAAAAACTGGTGGCAAGAAGAAGTAGTTTCTGTGTAGAGAGTCGTTTGAAAAAAACTTGATTCCGGTAATGAGAACGAAAATATGAAATCGAAGATAGTCAACAAACGCGAAAAAGCGCGGCTGCGCCGCAAGTCTCACGTTCGCAAAACAGTGAATGGAACACCAGATAGACCAAGAATGTCCGTGTTTCGCAGCAATCGTCATGTGTATGTCCAAGTTATAGACGATAGGAGTGGCCACACGTTGGTCGCCGCGTCGACCCAGTCTCCTGAATTGGCCGGAGAATTGACAAATTTGAAAAAGCGTGACGCTGCAAAAAAAGTGGGAGCACTCGCGGCGCAACGGTGTGCTCAGAAGAACATCGACAAAGTAGTATTTGACCGGAACGGATTCCTCTATTGCGGGCGTGTCATGGCGGTCGCGGAGGGTGCACGTGAGGCCGGACTCAACTTTTGAGTCTAGCCAACTTGGTGTAGGTGTCTTGCTGTAGACCAGAATCATGAAATCGTGGAGCATTAGATGGATCGTGAAGGAAAAGAAGCGCGGACTGGAATTCAAGATAGACCAGAGTTCATTGATCGCGTGGTCCATATAAACCGGGTGGCAAAGGTCGTGAAGGGCGGAAGACGTTTTAGCTTTTCTGCGTTGGTTGTTGTTGGTGACGGAAACGGTAGGGTTGGCTATGGGCTAGGTAAAGCAAACGAGGTGCCGGAGGCAATTCGAAAGGGCGGAGATCAGGCAAAAAAGAACATGATCGATGTCCCCATTGTTAAGTCCAGCATACCTCATGAGGCTCTCGGTCATTTTGGGGCGGGTTTGGTGATTTTGCGTCCAGCAAGCGAGGGGACCGGTGTGATCGCTGGTGGTGCCGTTCGAGCTGTTATCGAAACTGCTGGAGTTCACAACATATTGACCAAGTGTATCGGCACTCGTAATCCCCACAACGTTGTGCACGCTACTTTTGACGCACTGAGGCAGCTTTCGGGTGTCGTAGACACCGCTAGCCGTCGTGGCAAAGGTGTTGAAGACCTCGCTGTAGGCGCATGAATTCGGCTGTGCAGTTTCCGCGTTCTCGACTGTTTGAAGCATTGCGGCGCGCGCGATTTGCTTAATGTCGATAGCTTCAATTTTGCGACAGTTGCGCAGTGGTTGCTTCGAGCAACTCGCCAACACATAGGTTTTGGTAGGTCAGGACGAGTGGAAGTAACTGTGTCGCTTTTAGCACTCAGGCTGGAAAAAAACGTCTTTTGGGACTAGACAGCGCGACTGCAAACTGGAGAAAAAAATGGGAAATTTAAGTCAATTGAGACCAGCCAATGGCTCCACGAGAGCAAAAAAAAGAGTCGGACGAGGAGTCGGAAGTGGCTTGGGGAAAACAGCGGGTCGGGGTCAAAAAGGTCAGAAAGCGCGTTCGGGTGGAAGTGTGCGTCCTGGATTCGAAGGTGGACAAATGCCGCTGCATCGTCGCCTGCCCAAGGGGGGCTTCACCAATATCTTTCGAGTTGAATATGCGACGATAAATGTTCGGTCGCTGGCTCGCGCGAAGTCCGGCACAGTAATTGACTTGGCATACCTGATTTCAGAGGGACTAATCCCTTCTAATTCCACCAAAGTAAAATTGTTGGGGAGCGGGAACTTGGATGCACGGATAATCGTGCGTGTTGACAAAGCCAGTGCTGGCGCCATTGAAAAAGTCAAGGCCGCCGGTGGTGTAGTTGAGGTGATCGGTGGCTAACGGACTAGAAGGGATTGGCAAGATACCCGAACTCCGTAAGAGAATTCTGTATACGCTTGGGTTGTTGGCGGTTTACAGAATAGGAGTGTTTATCAGTGTTCCCGGTGTAGATCGAACGGTAATGGAAACGTATCTGCAGGGTGCACAGGCTGGGTTTCTAGGCTATTTCAATATGTTTAGTGGGGGTGCAATCGAGAATCTGTCTGTCTTTGCGCTTGGCATCATGCCATATATCAGCGCGAGCATCATCTTGCAGTTGCTTGCTGTTGTAGTACCACACCTCGAGAGTTTGCAGAAAGAGGGTGAGCAGGGCCGTCGCAAGATAAATCAATATACCCGATATGGAACCGTGTTGTTGTCCCTGATTCAAGGGTTCGGCATAGCTCTGTGGCTTCGAGGATTGAATAGCGGAGAGGCACAGGGTGTACTTACAGACACCGGGGCTGGGTTTTTGTTCTTGGCGGTAATTACACTTACCGCAGGTACCATCTTCCTGATGTGGTTGGGCGAGCAGATAACAGAGCGAGGCATCGGAAATGGCATTTCTTTAATAATTTTTGGCGGCATTATCGCTGGCTTGCCGGATGCTCTATTCCAGACCTTCAAATTGTCGACCTTTGGTGGAGGTGAGCTTGCTCCGTTAACACTCGTGCTGATCGGGGTGGTTGTCGTCGGAGTAATTGGTGTGATCGTGTTTTTTGAACGTGGTCAGCGTCGAATTCCAGTTCAGTACGCCAAAAAAGTGGTGGGTCGGCGTATGTACGGTGGGCAAAGTACTTTTCTTCCTTTGAAGGTGAATACGGCGGGCGTTATTCCACCGATTTTTGCGTCGTCGATTCTGATGTTCCCTACTATAATTGGAAATGTATTTCCGGACTCATCGTTTGTTATCTGGATGCAGACGACATTAATTCCCGGGCAAACATTGTACAACGTTTTCTACGTGGCGTTGATCATTTTCTTTTGTTATTTCTACACTGCGGTCACCTTTAATCCCGTTGATGTTGCCGACAACATGAAAAAATATGGCGGCTTTGTTCCGGGAATTCGGGCGGGGAAGAAAACTGCAGAGTACATAGACAAGGTGCTGACACGAATTACGTTTGCAGGGGCGGTGTACATGAGTCTGGTTTGTGTACTGCCGACGTTTTTGCAGTCAGAGTTTGGTGTACCGTTTTTCTTCGGTGGTACAGCGCTACTTATTGTGGTTGGTGTGGCGCTGGACACGGTCCAGCAGATAGAGTCGCATCTTATTACACGAAACTATGAAGGTTTTGCGGGCGCAAACGCACCGCGTGTCAGGGGCAGAAAGGGCTAATGTTGGTATTCGTAGAAACACTCGTGACCCGATTGGGTGTGTTTGATGCCAGCGTATCGTTTTCAAATGCCAAATTCGCCGTAAGTATATAGACCAAAGACACGTGACAAACAGTTCGGGTAAAACCACGCAAAATCGCCTGCTGTTTGCGGGTTCCTATTAGATGGTGGGCGACTGCGCTAGCGCTTACTAGGATATGTTGGGAAATTTAAGAATCCTGAACGGATTCGGGGACATGATGGCAAAAGAAGAAGCGATTGAAATTGAAGGAACGGTCGTTGAAGCGCTGCCTAATGCAATGTTTCGGGTAGAGTTGGAAAACGGACATCAGGTGCTTGCGCACGTTTCTGGAAAAATGCGCATGCATTTCATTCGCATTCTTCCAGGTGACAAGGTGAAACTGGAACTTTCGCCATATGACCCGAGCCGCGGACGAATTACGTTTCGCTCAAAATGAGTGTTTGGTGTGTGAGGAGAACCATGAAGGTAAGAGCGTCTGTCAAACGTATCTGTGACAAGTGTAAAGTCGTACGGCGCAAGGGCGTCATTCGTGTGATTTGCGAGAATCAACGACACAAACAACGCCAAGGGTAAACCCACGATTTGAGGAGTTAAAAGTAATGGCTCGCATAGCCGGAGTAGACCTTCCAAGAAAAAAACATGTATGGATTGCGCTTACGTATATTTACGGTATAGGGCGCGTAAGTGCGCGAAAAATTTGCGACGAAACGGGTATTAACCCCACGATGTTGTCTGATGATCTTTCAGAGGTCGATATCGCGAAGATTCGCGATATTCTTGAACAAAAATTCAAGGTTGAAGGTGACCTTCGTCGAGACGTTTCTATGAGTATAAAACGTTTGATGGATCTCGGGTGCTTCAGGGGATTGAGACACCGCCGAGGGTTGCCAGTTCGGGGACAAAGAACGCATACAAACGCCCGGACACGCAAAGGTCCAAGACGCGCTACCATTAAGAAGAAAAAATAAAATTCTCCGAGGAAGTCCATGGCGAAGCCCATCAAAAAAGGTAAAAAGAAGGTCAAAAAAAATATCGCAACAGGGGTTGCGCATATTCAGTCGACCTTCAACAACACGATTGTAACGATTACCGATGTTGCCGGAAATGCTGTCTCGTGGTCCAGTTCTGGGCGGCGGGGATTCAAGGGATCGCGTAAAAGCACGCCTTTTGCTGCTCAGGTTGCAGCCGAAGACGCGGGCAAAAAAGCGCAAGAACATGGTATGCAGTCACTGTCGGTGTATATGAAAGGTCCGGGGGCGGGCCGGGAGGCTGCGTTGCGGGCTCTGCATTCCGCTGGGTTCAGAATTACTTTGATTCGCGACGTTACTCCCATACCACATAACGGTTGTAGGCCTCCGAAAAGAAGGCGCGTGTAAGGCACAGCCTGTAAATTGTTTCGGTGTGACTATAACGACTACGAATCTGATTCGTTATCGAGCGTTAAAACCAGAATAAATACAAACGGACTGGATTTCAAGCCGGCGTTCTGTTTGTCTTATGTTAGAGGAGGAGTACGTGGCTAGGTATATAGGCCCTGTGTGTCGTCTGTGTCGGCGTGAGGGCGCCAAGCTGATGTTAAAGGGTGATCGTTGTTATACGGAGAAATGCGCAGTCGAGCGGCGGGCTTATGCTCCCGGTCAGCATGGGCAGCGACGCGGCAAACTGTCTGATTACGGGCAGCAGTTACGAGAGAAACAGAAAGTGAAACGTATGTACGGTTTGCTAGAAAAACAGTTTCGCAAGTACTTTGAGATGGCCGATCGCAAAAAGGGCGTGACCGGCGAAGTGCTCTTGCAGTTTCTTGAACGACGTTTGGATAATGCAGTTTACCGAATGGGATTCGCGGCAAATCGTGCGGAGGCGCGGCAACTTGTTCGGCATGGACACTTTCGGTTGAATGGGCATAAAGCGAATATTCCTAGTATCTTAGTCCGACCGGGTGATGTTGTTGAGGTGATCCAGAAAAGTCAGGGCATTACGCGCATTACAGAAGCACTAGAAAGTGTGGATCGTAGGACCATTCCTGGTTGGCTGAGTGTCGACAAAGGCGACTTTCGCGCAAAAGTAAACACCCTGCCTGAACGAGATGACATTACAATGGCCATTCAGGAACAGCTCATCGTAGAACTCTACTCAAAGTAGGCAGAGCGCATCAGCAACAGACATCAAGAAACCCTTCTCAGGTTTCTCGCTTAATTATGCCAGACGGAAGTTTATGCCGTATTGGTTGGGTAGCGGGAGGAAGTTCACTTATGTACAGAAACTGGCGAAATCTAATTCGACCTAAGGCACTTGAAGTTGAACATTCGAGTCTCACGGAGCGTTACGGGCGATTTCATTGTGAGCCGTTGGAGCGTGGCTTCGGCATTACAATTGGCAATTCGTTGCGGCGCATATTGTTGTCGTCTATACGAGGGGCGGCAATTACTTCTTTTCAGTTGGAGGGCGCACTCCATGAGTTTTCGCATATTCCAGATGTTGTTGAGGATGTGACTGATATAATTCTTAACTTAAAAGAAGTTCAATTAAAGATGAACGGGCCTGGGCCTAAAGTTGCTCGAATCAAAGTCGACGGTCCGCGAGACGTTACCGCGGCAGATATTGCAGCAGATGAGAGTGTGGAGATATTAAATCCTACGCATCATATTTGTACGGTGGCTCAAGGCGGGAGAGTTAACTTAGAGATGACTATTCAGGAGGGGGTTGGGTATGTTGGAGCGGATAAAAATCGGGATCCTGAGGCGCCTATCGGGACGATAGCGATCGATTCGATGTTTTCGCCGGTTAGACGTGTCAACTATAGAGTCACAAATGCACGCGTCGGACAACAAACCGACTACGACAAGTTGACACTCGAAGTATGGACAAATGGTGCGGTTTTACCAGAAAACGCTCTTGCCCTGGCTGCAAAAATTATGAAGGAGCAACTTCAGATCTTTATTAACTTTGATGAGGAGTTAGAGGATTTGGACGACGAGCCGGAGTACTCCGATGCACCAATCAATGAGAATCTCTACCGCACGGTGGATGAGTTGGAATTGAGCGTGAGAAGTGCTAATTGTCTCCAGAATGCAAATATTCGTTTTATTGGCGAGCTGGTTCAAAAGACAGAAGCAGAGATGCTTAAGACGAAGAATTTTGGTCGTAAATCGCTGAAAGAAATTAAAGATGTTCTCGGTGATATGGGGCTCCATCTTGGAATGAAAGTAGATCACTTTGATCCGGAGCGCGGACCGGTCCAGCCCGCCGCATAGTTGCGTCGTTGGTGACGGCAGGCGATGATTTCAACTGTAAATTGGAGTACGTAAGGTCATGAGGCACCTAAACTCTGGAAAAAAGCTTGGGCGAACAGCCAGCCATCGCCATGCGATGCTTAGAAACCTTGTGGTGTCGTTTTTTGAGCACGAGCGTGTTCAGACAACCGACGCCAAAGCAAAGGAACTTCGAAGTATTGCGGAGCGGTTGATTACAAGAAGCAAGCAAGACACGTTGCATAATAAAAGAATGGTTGCGCGTTGGGTTAGAAACGGCGCAGTATTGCGAAAACTTTTTGATGATATCGGACCACGTTTTGCAACTCGCCCTGGTGGTTATACCCGGATCGCGAAAGTTGGGTTTCGTCACGGGGACAATGCACCACTTTGTATTATTGAATTGCTTCCTGCTGGAGGGGCGAAAAGCGGTTCGGTTGGCAATACCAGTGGTTCTTTGACCAAAGCGACAAGCAAAGAGTCATTTTAACTGCGCCGTTCGAGTGATGATGGGCAGTTATAGCGCGGCCACGGAGATGGCGGCTGCGAATGTAATAGGATTTGGGGGGCTTGAGACACGTATATTTGGCCTTTAGTTGGAAACTATGGGCGCTCGATATACGGATGCGGCTCGCCTACGTGGCGGAAGTTGACGTCGCATGTCCCTTCGCCCGAATGAGATGTGTGGCAGTCAGACACAAAAATTAGGTTTGTAACTCGGGGATCGTCTAACGGCAGGACGATGGGTTCTGGCCCCATTAGTCTAGGTTCGAATCCTAG
>JABWCM010000244.1 GCA_013360285.1 Myxococcales bacterium | reverse complement strand
TTCGCTCCGAATTGGTTGACCTTCGCTCCGAATTGGTTGACCTTCGCTCCGAATTGGTTGACCTTCGCTCCGAATTGGTTGACCTTCGCTCCGAATTGGAGCAAAGCGAATCCAATTTGAATTGATAATAATTAATTTAATTTTGTCTTATTTTATTTAATTTCAGATGGACAAGAAATTTTTTGTGAAAAAAAGCCCCATCAAGATGATTCGGAATGTTTTCATCCAACGGGAAGAACGTTAGGGCGCGCCATAACCAGCGTCGAATACCCGTAGATTTGTGGCAGCAGCCTCGATCGATTCTTGCGATAGGGGAGTTGATATGACCAAATGGTTGAGCCACAACGCCAACTGATCGGTTTCGTGTTGGGATCCCGAGTGTCCTTCCTGCCCGCCGGCCAATACGTGTAGATTTTCGGTTTCTTTATCCGCTAATTTAACGCAGAATCGAAACACGGCGCCCTCCGTTGAAACCAGCGGAAATTTTTTGACACTTCCGTCACTTTCGGTGCCGGAATAACCGGAGACATGGACGGTCGCTGGTCCGCCGTCAAGCGGGTAGGGTCCAACATTTTGATCCGGATACACGATATGGTGTATCGCAAGCTCATGCAGGCGTTCCCAATGCCATTCCGACATATTCGTGTCACCAAAATGTTGTCTTAATTGATCCGTTGCCTCCGTCAACGCCAGTCTGGCATGGTCTTCAAAGGTCTCGACGACATCCACGGTTTTGGGGTTGTCAAACCAATTCACCGCGGGTGCCGGGGCGCGGTTTTTGTGCCATGCCACTACATCACGAGCCCCGATGTCAAAAAGAAACCCGCCGACTACTCCCAATACCAAAGGAGATAATCGTTGGGCCAAGATTCGGTGTACAAGATGGTTTAGCCATATATTAAAGAGGGTCGCGCCTGCACTGCCGCGAGCGAGGCGGTAATCCCAGGTTTTTAGGTACCCAAATGCTTCGCAGGCGTCGCCGTTGCCGGCAGCCGACCCACATATCATCGATTCCTGCGCCAACAATATTGGCAACAATTCATGGGCAAATACGGAAAAAGTATCCGCCTGAATGTTTTGTAAGGTAGGCAAATCAAACAGAACCGAATTGGCCGCCGCTGTTTCGATACGGTCGGTAATTTGCCATGCGCGGGTCCCAAGGTCGGCAAAATGTTGGAAATATCGGTCATCATTGAGTGGATTTCCGTCCATGTTTTGAGTCGTCATCGCCCCATTTGCATCGACGTGGTATCCCTTTTCCGGGCGCAAATCGTCGAGTGCCATCGAGGGTGGATCGATGTGGCTCCATTCATGTAGACCGGTGCCCTCAAGTGGCTCCCAGGGTGGAGAAGTCAAAAGGTCCCATGGTCGCACCGGCCACGGTCCCGCGTTGGTATAACCAATGTCTCCTTGAGAGTCGGCAAGGGTCCAATTCATCGGGCCATCGTCGAAGTAATTTAATGCTGCCCGCGCTTGGTCGAGATCCTGTGCTAAAGTAAGCGCAGAAAGTGCGACCGGCGACCGTGTTTCTGCAGAAAATCCCGGCCACCGGGCCGACAGGACAAGACCTGTCGCGTTTAATAACAACGCCATATCTGGAGGCAGCAACCCGTTGATAATCGGACCATGATGCGGCACGACATCGACCGTAAATTCTTCAATGTCGGGTGTTTTCCAATCACCCCCGTCGGGCCGGACGGCGATTTTTTCCACTCTGCGAACTATCGGTACCCACTCGTCGTGAAATAGGACAGCATCGCCGGTATCGTTTTTGACTTCCGCATATAAATCGGTCACGTCGGCAAATGCGGCCGTGATCCCGAAGGCGATTTTTCCGGTGTGTCCCCCGAGTACATACGGAAGGCCGGGTACGGTATAGCCGAATAAACCAACGGGGTCGGAGTCGTCTACTACCATATGCACAGCATGGAACCGATTGGGCGCTTCTACCGGTTGATGAAACTCATTACATAACATGGCGTGCCCGGATTTGGTCCGTTCCGATGCCACGGCATACGAGTTGGAGCCGGATGCCGAACCGAGACCCACCCCGCGCAATGTGGCCAACCGTTTGGCTAATTCTATCAGAGCGGTTCCTAAACCTAGTCGCTGAGTTTCTGACAGGTGAGCAAATCTGGCCGCGATTGGGCTATGAATCGAAAACCCGCTTGCCGGAGTCCATGAGTCCGCCTTTCCCGGTAGATGCGGGAACCGGGATTCGTCACCCGGACCCGGTTCCGTGGCGTACGTCGGCATCATTGGCTGAAACCGGAACAGATCCCGAAACGTTTCTTCGCCCAACAAAACTGTGGCGGCAACTCCTAAAACTTCCTGATCGGCATGAAATGAGCTGGCTAAGATAATCAACTTGGATACGGCGATGACATCTTCCGGTGTCCAATCGGTAGGCCAATAATCAGTCCCGATTCGATCCAATTCAGCCGGCCGACTCTCTTTGCCTGATCGGGCATCCATCAACCATGCATTGACGCCGGCAACATAGGACTGAATTTCCGCAAACACGGCCGGGTGGTGCTTCGCTGTCCAGATTGTTGTTTCTTTGGCCAATGTGGCCAGTCCCAAGATCCGTTTGGTTTTGTCATCTTCCAACCAAGACGGGCCATATACCTCGGCACGTGTACCCATTGCCTGTCGTCGCATATAGTCCATTTGGAAGATCCGTTGTTTGGCGGTGACCCATCCTTGTAAAAACAGGGCGTCTGTTCGGTGTTTGGTGTGGATATGGGGTACGCCATAGGTATCGAACGTAATTTTGGCCGGGCTTTTGAGTCCCAAACTGGGTCCTTCGTCGATGACGGCGATGTCTTGCTCGGTGTTCGTCAACGCATCTGCGATGTCGACAATGGTGTTTCCATCGCCGTGCTGGGTGGTGTCGGTGTTGTCTGTGGCCTGGCAGGCAATGACCAAAACACTCGATATACCGAACACAGCTAGGCATTTGAAAAATTGGTTTTTCATGGCTGGATCTTGGGGTTTGGTGAATGAGTCTGTGAAAAAATAGCTAAACAAACTTGGACGGTTGCTTTTGCCCCCGCTGCCCAGGACAAAACCTGCGCCATATTCCCGATATGACTCGGTTTTCTTCCGGGCATCGGGGCCAAAATCCTCGCGTCCAAGTCCATCCCCATATTTTTCACAAACGTAATGAAAGAAAACGCTGGTCGGAGGTGGCGACTCGTTTATGAATTGACCGGATTGAGAACGGACACGGTGTTGGTTTTGGGATTTGTGTACCACAGGCGGCCGTCAGGTCCAAACGTTAAACCGGTGACTCCAGAGGCGCCGGTCTTGAGGCGATCCAATAGCGCACCCGTGGTGGAGTATACAAAAATATCACCGTTAAAATAGTCGGAAACAAAAATCCGATTGTCGGATAATGCCAATCCAGAAGGCTGGGTCAGTCCAGTGGTGACAAGCATTTGAACGGTTGAGTTCTGCATGATGGAAAACTCTTTCAACGGTTCATTCCAAGAGGATACCGGCATGGCTTGTTTCACTGTTCCGGTGGTTGTATTGAGGCGGAAGATTCGTTTGTTCCCGGTGTCCGCTACATATAACCAGCCGGTGGTTTTGTCGAGTTCCATATGGCTTGGAATTCCAGCAACACGTTTTACAAGTGCCATCGGATATGTGCGGATAATGCCGTCGGAATGATCATCTTCGCCGTAGCCATGGGGAACACCAAAATCGTAACGCACGATGTATCCGTGGTATCCGTCAAATACCCAGTAAACATTGTTTTTGTCATGGGCGATTCCCATACATAACGGGCTCCAATGAAGCATATCCAAGTGACTTCCAAGTAGGTATTTGGGGGGAATGTAGGTCTGGTTTACCTTTGCGTATACACTCAAGTCCCCCGGCCACAGTGCAGGACCCATGAAGTTGTTGGGTGCAGCTTGTCCATCATAGGTGTTTTGAGATTCCTGGCAGGTCGCAAACGTGTTGTTGACTCCAAAAGCTGCCGATGAGACTTCTTCCATAAAATGGTTGCCAAAACCGTCTTTACGCCATTCCCAGGTTTGTTGCGGTGTATCGGGATTAAAAAAGATAGTTGTTGAATCGGTCGCGCGGTTAAATGCCCACAATTGATTTGGGAACTGGGGATTGAATGCCAGATCGCGGACAACGGATAATTTGTGTGTCGCCGTTCCAATGACCTTGATATTGACACCGCCGGCGCCGCCAAACTCGGGCACAGTTGGGGGAATGGTCACCGCGTCGCAGGTGTCTGGACAGCCGTTGGCGTCGCTATCCAGCTCTGGAGATAACGTCGAGCCAATGGCAATGGTCACGACCAATGAAATATCGGACACGTCGACGTTGTCTGCGCAATTGACATTGGCAGATTCAAATGTGTCGGCAAGACATGATGGAGTGGTAGGATTATCGGGGTGGGCTAATGCTTCCAACGCCGTCAACAGTGAGCATTGCACGTCGGTTACGTCGACGATACCGGAGCCATCCAGGTCTCCATGTGGTATTCCGCATGCGCTCGGGGGCAACAGTGCGCCTTCGTCGCTAAAAATAGGGGCAGCCGTACCCATGGTGGGTACCAGTGCCGGTAAAAATACGGTCAACAAGCTAATACGAAAAGTTCGATCCATGAGCGCTCCGGGGTCGTGACCAGTGTTAAGTGGATAGATTCAAACCGTGCCAACGTGGGAGGCGGTGGTTTTATTGGACCCAACTGGGGTCAGATAGGTTCGACAAAACGTACCGATTGTGTCCGGAATGTTCAAGAGAACGGAAACAAAACGAAGTATTATCAACAGTCTTTAGGATGTCGAAATGCAACTCAATCATGTAGCCAATCGGATTGTGGCGGGGCATTTGGAATTGGTAGTTGAATTTTTTAAATCCCAACTCGGGTTTCGGGTGATGCGGCGCACTGCCGACGACGTGTGGTTACGTCAGGGTGAGGCTACGGTCGATCTGCAATTCAGCGAATCCGCCACGGCACCCATGACGGGAGACAAACACAACTCGCATGTGTCGTTTTTGTCACAAGACCCTGAACAAGATCTCAATAGGCATGCACGGTGGTTTCGGAGTCGAGGCCAAAACGCGGTCGTAGGATCGTGGTCGGACCGCGAGTTTTATTTGGATGTGCCGGATGTGTTTGTGGATTTTGCCATTGAGGCGATGCGCCCGGAACTTGCCGACTATTCGAATACCGCCGACTAAAAATGTATGGAGCCGGTTAAGAACAGCGATACGTTGCCAAATCGTAGTTGCGCTTCCTCGTTGAGTGGAATAGTGGGACCGATCGACGCTACTATGAAACCTGTATCGACATGCAGAAGCGGTGTGATGGTACCCAACCATCCAAACGAACGGTTGATACTACCTATGTTCAGGTTGAATTCGGTACTCAAGGCCAGCGGACCCCATAACCATAGGTCTAGGGCATAGGCGGATGCCCATAGATGAGATCCGTTTGCCGCGAGGTCCAAAAGCACACCCTGTCGTGTACGAACAACAAACCGTTCGGCGAATCGGAAGTGGACGTCGGTTGATGGAACAAGGGAGGCTGTGCGGTTTCCCTGGTCATCGGCAAAGGTCGGGATCCAGCCAGTCAGTCCTGCGGAGATCCAAAGGTTTTCCTGCAACGAAAAAATACCAACGATATCGGTACGGAGTCTGCTTGCTTGGCGACTTGCCGTATGTGTCTGTAAGCCGTCGGCAAAATGAAAACTGTGGCCCAACCCTAACCGCAGTGCATTGTCCAAAAATGTCATATCGGCCGCGGCAGAGAAATGTACGACTTCGTTGACAGTTTTGGGGCCTCTTGAAATAACCCCGATACCCAGTGAAACTGTGTTTTCTAATGATTCGAGGTCGCGAACACCCATTACCGATGACGATAGCGTCTGATCCATCAATCGCGAAACACGTGTTGGCTTTTGGATCGGGTCTGACAAAACAGTGGTTTGGGATGAAATGGTTTCGGAAGGTCGTATCGTAACCTGAAGGGTTGCCAATGATGCTACGTAGGCGTCGTTTTGTACTACGACTTCCAATGAAAATGTGGGCGCCACATGGTTGTTGGCTGTTACCCACGCTATTTTGGGAAGTCCAGAATCCGAACGGTCGATTTCCACATCCACTCCAGGTGGACCTATGATTTGGATGGACGAAGGAAGAGCTACAGGAGCGTCAAATCGTAACGGAATTGGGTGCCGGACACCGCGAGTGACCACCAGAGATTCTTCGCCTGCGGTGGGGAGTGCCGAGACAGTCGGCTGGATGATGTCCAACTGCAGCGGCAATGCACGTTGTTGCTCAAGGTCCCGGCAGTGGAGCTGAACGGCGCCTCCTTGGTACAACCCTATCGTCGATGACCATTTGTTGTCGCCCATGTCGCATAAGATTTCGTCGTGAAATTGTAACATAGCGCCGATGAGTACCCGAGGGGCTTTGGGCAATACCGTTGTGGTGTCCGGCGGCGTGTCGTGCGGCCAATGGTCTCGTAATGCATCCTGGGGGTGCGATGTCGCCAGTCGGACCAGCGTAGCACGGCGTAATGACGGCCGGCTTTCGAGCCCAGCCGCATCGATCGCCGAAACCGCAACAAAATACCAACCACTGGGTAATCCGTGTGCTTCAAATCGATCGGTGTCCCCGGGAACCAATGCGGCGACGATGACATCTCCTCCATCGCTGCGTCGCGCCAGTTCAACACGATATCCAATCGCCTGGTTTACTTTACTCCACTGTCCGTAAATCGAGGCGCCTATCCCTTCCAAGCCGACGACAAGTCCGGTGTGTTCGTTTGTCCAAATGGGGCTGGGGGGTAGCAATCGGGGTTTTTCGGGTTTGTGACCATTCGAAACTCGACTGCCGTAGCCGGAAACCACACTGACGGTTTTGGGTTGGGATGCCGAAGTCAACGTTATCGGTTTTCCCTCAAAATTGGATACGCGGCACATATTGTCTTCGGCCACAGAGACCAGCGCTTCTCCTTCGCGTAGTGTCGCTGTGGCGGACGGAGTTGTTACCGTAACGCTGGGGCGTCCCGAAAGAGCGTCGAGCCGGCTACGCAGTGCCCCCTTTTCGAGCCGCGCGTTAAATCGCTGTGTTGTCGCGGTGTTTTTCTGTGGCCCAAATAGAATCACCAATGTATTTTCGCGGATGTTTAGCGTTGACTCATCGCGGAAAGTGATTTCTGCGGCGGCTTTTTCCCAGGTGCTGATTTGCCAGCCGCGAAACAGTTCCAAACCGAGTTTGGCAAGTTTCCATAACTCGTCTGCTGGAGACCGCGCTTCGACACGCCGCTGCATTGCAGTGACTTCCGCGTCCGGACCAGGTGTGCTTCCGAATGAAAGAGGTAATTTAAGGATTGTTCCTGGCTCAAACCGGTGAGGAAGCGGCATTTTTTTTAGCCAGGAGTTGTGTTGATGAATCAGATGGTACCGACCATTGTCGCCAAATTGTTCGGTGGCGATTTTGATACAACTGTCGCCGGCACGGGTAATGTAATCATAGGTAGCCGCTTGATGGGGAGATGTTTCTGCAATGCTTGTTTTTGCCACGCATAAGAGTACAAACCAAAAGCATAAGAGGAATCCGGTTTGCCGAGCGCTCATCGTATGGCCTCCGCAAGACGACGGCTTCGTCTCAGAGCCCGGCGAATACGCCGTATCAACTCCGCATGTTCCGAACCGTGCGGAACAATTTCCGATACGCCGTAACGGATAAGTTCTGCGAGATGAGACAGTTCGTTGTTTTTTGCCATCACGACGGTTGGAACAGCGTATTGGTTTGCAAGTTCAAGATATTGTGATTCAGGTTCCGTTATCAAAATGATCTCCACCGGTTGGCCAGGAAATGTCGTCTGAAGAAGTCGGGGGCGGAATCCTTGGTTCGCCAATAGCGTCATGTTCCACTCATCAATTGGACCCGCAACACCCAATGACGCACCCATCGTATCGTCGTCGTCACCGTCGATAGCCATGGTTAACGTTCGGAGATCGCCTTGCGTGACCATGCGGTGTTGTCGAGGTTTGTCTTTGAGTTCATTACGCGGCGTCAGCATTCGAGACGCTTCTGGATCGAGTGCCAACAACATTTGGCGGACCGCGATCGCGTCGGGCCGATGGTCCGGAGATTTGGTCAGCATGGCCATCACCAATGAGTCCAAAGTCTGTGGAATCAGCAGATTTGGGCGTCGTTCTCTGGGTGAGTCAGGAATGGCAAACGCTTGCTGCATGACCAATTGAACATCCGGGCCGTCAAACGGAACCGTTCCGGTAATCATTTCGTAAAGAATACATCCAAGCGCATATACATCAACTTTGGGACCCAGTGCTTTACCGCGAGTTTGCTCTGGAGATAGGTACGCCGGTGTTCCCATAACCTCGCCGGTTCGTGTGAGACGTTCGCCCAACCGGTCTGCCGAGAAAATGGCGAGTCCAAAATCGGCGACAACAACGCGATCCTGCCCCAAGTCGGACGGAACCAGGAAGATGTTTTCCGGTTTGAGATCACGATGAACCAATGAAATGGCATGAGTAGCCGTTAGAACATCGGCGATCTGAGTTGTGATGGAGATAGCTCTCTCGATGGGCAATGTATCAGAAGTGGCGCGTAGCAACTGGCGTAACGTCATGCCGACTATCCGTTCCATGGTAAGATAAAGAAGACCATTGTGTTCGCCGAAATCAAATATTTTGATGACTCCGGGATGATCAAGGGTTGCCGCGGCACGAGCCTCCCGTTCAAACCGCGTACGGGCAACGGGGTCGATCGCCAACTGCGGTCGTAATATCTTGATAGCCACAACTCGGTCCAGATTGAGTTGTCGGGCGAGAAATACGACTCCCATCCCGCCTTCGCCCAACGGTTGTTCGATACGATACCGATCTGATACCACTTCCCCAATGTGGAGCAATGAGTTGTCGGGTGTCATGCGCGCACCTCGAAAACATGCACCGGCGTTTCTTTGCCGACCAAACTGCGGAGTCCTAAGTCATTGTATTCAAATGCAGTTCCAGCAAGTATCCGCACGTAATCGGTCACCAGAATCTGCCGCGGTTGAGCCAATGTTTCCAGTCGTGCCGCAATGTTCACCACATCGCCGATAGCCGTGTATTCCATACGTTGGGACGAGCCGATATTGCCAATCACGGCTTCTCCAGAGTGGATGCCAATAGCGATTTGTATCTGTGTGCCGTATTGATCTTCCCAGCGATTGTTCGCAGACTCGACAAATGCCAGCATGTCTTCCGCGGCGGAAACCGCAGACTTTGCGTGGTTCATCGAGGGCTCCGGCGCTCCGAACAAAGCCATGACACAGTCGCCGATAAACTTGTCAACTGTTCCGTTGTGGCGGAAGATCACCTCAGATAACACGGTAAATAACTCATTTAACAAAGAAACCACCACTTCGGGGTCGAGTGCTTCAGTCAGCGGTGTAAACGCGACGACGTCGGCGAACAGGACCGTGATCATCTGTCGTTTTCCGCCAAGCGCCATGTCCTGTTCACGGCGGACAATTTTTTCGACAATAGGTGCGGGTAGATACCGCCCCAAATCTGTACGAATAGCCAGTTCGGTGCGAAGTTTGTGCTCGCCGGCTTCCAAATTGGCGGCCGCTTGGTTCATGGCGTGGCTCAACACACCCAACTCGTCGGACTGAGACACCTCTACACGCGATGAAAATATCCGCTGCGACAACTGACTGGCCATGTACACAAGGTGTTTGACCGGCCTGAGCCATCGATGCGCCAGCCAAACTCCCAGCAATAGGGAAATTACGGTTATGGAGGTAACAGTAGACGCAACAACGACGCGCATTCGATTCAGGGACGCATAGGCCACATCACCCCGAATACGAACCACAACGGCCCATGGTACCGAGGCGATTTTTACGGCGGAGCCGGTCATCAAATCTCCTCGATCATCCTCATAGTCTGATGTAATGGCATAGTTTTCGCGAAATTCCGTTGGATTGGCGGATGTAAGAGGACCAAAAAAATGGGGTCCAGTTGTATGCAGAATTCGTGCGGGATCGGTATGTATAAGAAATCGTTGTTTGTCATCGATTAGGGTCACCGCGGCATCTGTGTCGGGAAACAATGTCGACGAGAGACGCTCAATTCGTTGCTGTATCGGGGTAATGGGCGCCCATGTGGTTAGATAGCCAGTAACCGAATCATTGGCAGTGATGGGTAATACCAACGGAACACGTAAGATGGTTCCAACACGGATAGGCGATAGGGACTCGGGTGCCAATGAGTCCACTTCAGTGCTGGTGCCTACTCCAAATTGAGATGCGTTCAGGATGGCGGGTGGGATGGTGGGTGCCGTGGGCACGTCTTGTGCGGAATCGG
>JABWCM010000243.1 GCA_013360285.1 Myxococcales bacterium | reverse complement strand
CCCTCTGAGAGGGTCAGCGGAAATAGATAAGTGAACCCTGTTCGGCTAATTTAGGCTGCCTTGTCCAGTCCCATCCTTGCGGAATATTCCCGATATTCCTCGGTCCGGTCCCGGCCCATCCGACTCAAAATCGGCTCGATCAAGGTCATTCCCTTATTCCCGCTGACTTTCCTATTTCACATTCCTCTGAAGTCTCGTTTGTAGTACCGGTTTCGATTGGCAATTTGAAGAAAAACGGCCATGATACATCGTTTAGCGGACTACAAAGTTCGTGCGTAAAAAACCATTGTGACGACAGGACGAAGGTATGCCCCCCCAAAAAACCGCTGCGTTGGGAGATATTGTAGAAGTTTATTGCACTCGATGTCGGTTGAACCTAGACGCCAACGTTGCTGCGGTTTTGAACGGGGACATTCTGAAAGTTCACTGCAGGACCTGTGGTAACTTTGTACCGTTTAAACCACCGGTGGACATGCAGAAGAAAAAAGACGATGCGCTCAAAAAACTTCTCGCGCTGCAGGAAAAGAAACGTAAAGGAGCTGCCAAGGTTGTCACTGCCCAACCGGACACTCCAGTGGCCCGGAATCGTTGGGCCGATTTGACGGAAGCAATTGACTCGCGTTCCGCACGTCCTTACGATCGCCATCGCTCATTTAAGGTAGGTGATTTCGTGTTGCACAAGGGGAAGGGGATTGGCTATGTGGAGTCGTGTGACCCCGGTGGTGGTACGATGGTGGTGCTGTTTAAGGACGGTCTTGAACAACTGACCCAAAACGAGCCGCGACAAGAGGATTAGCTTCGCGGAATGCCGATGAATTACCTCTGGATAGTTTGGATTTACGCAACGGTTGTGTATGCCGTCGGTGGTTGCCAGGGGTCGAAACCATCAACGATGGCCGACGGGGCAAAAAACAAAAACGGCCAGGACTCATCAAATGTAGTGGATCCCGACTGGGCCGTCGTGGAAGATGGTGGTGCCGCTACGAGCGAAGGTGTCGGCGCCAATTCGACAGCCGGGGGGGCACAACTCGAATCCATCAGCATATCTAATTATCTTACCGGAAGCGAACTTAACTTATCAACGGGTCGTACGGGGGCGCTTGTGGGACGTGCGGTGTGGAACGATGAGTTAGACACGTTACCGACCGGAGTGATGGTTGCGAAAGACCGTGGAATCGTTGGTATGACGGCAGTTATTCTGGATCGAGATAAGAAACATGAATTCGCGAAAGGATTAACGGGTGCAGATGGTCGTTTTCATGTTTCTGAGCTGCCGGAGGGCTCATATCACATCGTACTTCAGCATCCTGCATTGGTTGAAGCGGTGGAGACAACGGTGGTACGCCCGCGTTCTGTCACTTTGGTAACGGTGGGGTTCAGAAGTAATGCCCACAGGCTCCCGCTGCATGAGTAAACGAGTAAAAAAGGATTCTTTTGTGCAGACTTGTTAGCGTCATCGCCCTTAACCCTGATTGAGGAATGGTGAGAATTCAGCGTAAGTTAGTGGCTGAGGCAATGGCGAGATGTAGTATTTATGGCGTTTTTTACTTCAGACAAAAAAGTGGTGTTAAACACCCTAAAAAAACACGAATGGAGCGGGGAAGCCCAGCTTCAGGAGTTGTTGGAAAAGTTGGCCGGATTTGAACTCAAACCCGCCGACATTCTCTGGATGTTAACGGACCGAGACCGCACTCTGCGAACGTATGGAGCGCAACTTTTTATTCAAGGTGATTTTCAGCAAGTTGCTGCTCTTTTGCTAAAAGAAGCGCTATCGCTGCCTCATATTCAAAGAAAGGCATTGATTTCGGTCCTTCCTCGACTCCGCGACAATTCGATATTGAACCGCATTGACGAGATGTTGGTCGACAAAGACGAAGAGCGGCGCAATTTGGCCGTAGACGTGGTGTTATCTTATCCCGCAAGCCAAGTCATGGCGCAGTTGGCTCAGCTCATTCGCCACGAAGACTCCGAGTACCGAAGTAGAGCGTTAACGCGGTTTCTTGAAGACAACGATGGAAGTGTATCAGAAAGCCGCCTAAAACAACTTATTACGCCCTTGTTGACTGATCCAGAGGAAAAGTTGCGGATTCGGGCGGTCCAGGCGCTTGCGAAAAACGCCGACGACGAACTCGTAGACTTGCTCCTAGCTCGATTGCGGGCAGAGCATGGAGTTGCGCGTCAGGTCATCGCCAAGGTGATCGATCAGTGGGTCGTAGAAGATCGGTTGAATATTGAAGATAAGTTGGTGCCGTTGCTCAGCGATGGCGATGAAGCAATTCGTAACATTGTGATTGAATTGGTTCAACATGCCAAGGACCCCGCGCGGGTTGTCCAGAAGATCATCTTGTTTTCCAAATCGCTCATGGGATGGATGCGCGAGCGTATTCACGAAACGATCAAACGTGTCGGCGAATCATTGCTCGACCCGATGATCGAACTCATGTACCACGAAGACCCGCAGATTCGTTCGTCCGCATTGATGTTTGCTACCAACTTCAATGATCCAAAAATGGTGGAGGCGGTTTGCCACTTACTTCATGACAAAGATTGGTGGACACGAGTGGTCGCAATGGACACCTTGGGACGCCTGGGAGATGAGCGGGCGGTGGATGCGCTTATCAAGTCCTTGGAGGACGAAGAAGTTCGATGGAGTGCAGTAGATGCCTTGACTCGTATCGGAAGTCCTCGTTCGTTGGCCCCGGTGGCGCGTCTGTTATCCGACAACGTCAAAGAAATTCGCCTGGAGGTGATTCGTGCTCTGGAAGTGTACAACGATCCCAGGGTATTGCCGCTGCTGAAAAGAACCTTGGAAGGAGATCCGGAAGTCGACGTTCGAGAACGGGCTTTGGAGGCATACAAGTCGATTACGGAACGAAATCGGCTCGAGATGGATGAAAAAGAGCTACGTGCAGCGATGATCTATCGGTCCAAGTCTGCGCGACGAATTGACGCCTTGTTGACGGAAATGCGTAAAATTGGCTCAAGCGACTTGCACTTGACTGCCCATAGTCCGCCCTATATCCGCCTGGAAGGGGAGTTACGCTGCGTGGGAAAACGTGCGTTTACGCCGCAGGAAACCCGAGAAATGTTGCTGGAGGTGATGACTGAGGCTCAACGGCAGGAATTCTTTGATTTTCACCAAGTCGATTTTTGTTACGATATCCCGGGAACGGGGCGGTATCGTTGTAACGTATTTGAACAGCAGCTTGGTACCTGTGGTGTTTTTCGGTCGATCAGCGCTGAAATTCCGACATTTACGGAAATTCGTTTGCCTCCACACTTGAGCGATATCGCAAACTATCACCAAGGATTGGTCATTGTGAGCGGGACATCCGGCTCGGGCAAAACCACCACCTTGGCCGCGTTGGTGAATTTGCTCAACGAAACGAAAAAATCCCATGTCATCACGCTGGAAGATCCCATTGAGTACGTACATCCCTTCAAAAACTGTTTGATCAATCAGCGACAGATCAAAACCCACACCCGATCTTATGCAGCCGCATTGCGGGCCGCATTGCGGGAAGATCCGGATGTCATTGTCGTGGGGGATATGCGGGATAACGAGACCATGGCGCTTGCCACCACGGCTGCGGAAACCGGTCACTTGGTGATTGCCACCATGAACACGACATCGGCTGTGAAGTCGATAGTGCGTATTATTGAGTCCTTTCCACCACGTGAGCAGCCACAGGTCCGTGCAATGCTAAGTGAGTCACTTAAGGTCGTTGTCAGCCAGTCGCTGATGCGCAAAAAGGACCAGCGAGGACGAGTAGCTTGTTTCGAAGTGCTGATGATCACAAGTGCGGTTGCGAATCTGATTCGCGATAACCGTATGTTTTTGATTCCGTCGCTGATGCAAATCGGGCGGAATATCGGTATGGCGACCGTGGACGCGGGATTGATGGAACTTGTAAATGCGGGATTGATTACACCCGAAGATGCGTATATGCGCGCTGACAAAAAAGAAGAGTTTGAGTCACTGGTCTCCCGTGGATTTTTGGAGGGAAGCGTAAAGGATGGTTGATGTCTCTCGGGTACCAGCAGAAGCCAAACCATCAAAACAAAACCGAGTGGATCGGTTTTTGAAGCTGATGAATGATCGTGGATCGTCCGACTTACATATGTCGGTTGGTCAGCCACCGATGATGAGGGTTCACGGTGTGATGGACCCGATCCGGTATCGAAATATTAACGAATTTGACTTTGAGACCTATCTCAAGGAGATCACCCCACCGCACGTCTGGCAATACTTCCTCGATCGTGGCGATGGCGACTTTGCCTACGAAGTTCCTGGATTGTCGCGATTTCGGGTCAACTTGTTTCGGCAATCGAGAGGATCCGGTGCCGTATTCCGCATTATTCCGTCCAAGATCTACACACTTGAACAATTGGGTATGCCGGCGGAGATCGCCAATCTCGCTAAGTTTACACGTGGTTTGGTTTTAGTTACCGGGCCAACCGGCAGTGGTAAATCCACTACGTTGGCAGCCATTATCGATAAAATCAACGCAACACGGAACTACCACATTATTACCATCGAGGATCCGATCGAATTTGTTCATCCCAGCAAACGAAGTTTGTTGTCGCAGCGGGAAGTGGGGACACACGCCACATCGTTTGCTTCGGCGTTAAAAAGTGCACTACGTGAAGATCCGGACCTCATTCTTGTGGGTGAGATGCGTGATACGGAAACGGTGCACATGGCGTTGACTGCTGCAGAAAGTGGATTGTTGGTGTTTGGTACCTTGCATACCAATAGCGCCGGTAAAACCGTTGACCGTATTATCAATGTTTTCCCATCCGATGAACAGGATTCGGTGCGTAGTGTGTTAGGGGAAACCCTTCGGTGTGTGGTTGCGCAACAGTTGTTGCCGGCTCGCGCGGGAGGCAGGGTTGCGGCGGTTGAAATCATGTACGGTTCGCCCGCATTGGCCACCATGGTACGCGAAGGAAAGACCCACCAGATCGTAAATTACATCATGATGGGACGGGGGCAGGGTATGCAAGAAATGGATAGTTGCCTTCTGGATCTCGTTCGTCGCGAAGCTGTCGATCCCATCGTTGCCTACGAGAAGGCGATTGACAAAAAGTCATTTCGCAAAGCAATTCGGGATATTACGGGAATTCGTATCGGAGAAGCCGAAGACGATTTTGACGAATTTGTCGAAAACCAAAAAGGCTGACCCGTGCCGAGTTGAGTACTTAACTGGGATTTCTCGCCGGAATTCGTCGGCGCCTCGGCGATCTCGCTGCGCACCCTGATGAACAAAACACCGCACATCAGGAGTTTATATTTCGGCATGATTCCCCGGTGGTTGGGTATTGGTATCGGCCAGTCAACTGTGATAACTATGACATGTGGCGGATCGAACATCAGGCCGAAAAACAGTGAGGAAAGTCATGCGGAATATTGGGTCGTGGTATCGTCTCGCGTTTGTTGGGTTAGCGATAACGTTTGGAATAGGTGCGTGTGGGGACAGTGGCGGAGGTGGGGGAAATCAAGTGCAACCGGACACTAGCACCGAGCAGGATACGGGAAACGGTGGCATTCCTGATACTGGGCTCGATTTCGATACTGCGGTTGTCGACACCGGAAATCCGCCCGAAGACGTCCAACAACCTGATGACACGGCACCGCCCGACGATACGGGAGGCACCAATGATGTTGGTGATACCGCGGACTCTGTACAACCGGACGATATTGGGCAAGACGCCGAGATTCCTGACGATTCGATAGAACCAGAAGATGCTGGAACCGAGGAAGACACCGGCCCGGTGGCAGATATTCCAGTTGGAGAACCGTGCGGCCCAGGGATCGGCACTTGTATTGCGGGGGCGTCGTGTATTGAGATTGCGGATGGCGCCGAAGAAAAGAAATGTTATGCGCCAGCCGAAGCGGGGGATCCGTGTGGTCCGGGATTTGGCTTGTGCGTTGCCGGAACGACGTGTGCTACGCCTCCCGACGGTGGCACAAAGATGTGTATGACCACCAAAGCCGAAGGCGAACCGTGCGGAGGACCTGGTGAAGCTTGCGTTGCTGGGACAATTTGTGTCGCCGGCGACGAGCAGGTGGGTTGGACCTTTTTGGGTGCATGGAAACCGGCTGCGGGGTCGGGAGAGTTGAACAATCCGGCTGGTTTGACATTTACCTCGGACCAAGAAATTTGGGTGACGGACAGTGGAAACAGCCGAATGGTTGTATTTGATCTAGCGGGCGCCCAACTTGCGACTCTGGCTGGTCCTGGAACTGCACTAGGTGAATTGAACAATCCTGGCGCGTTGGGATTTGTTTCGTCGTTGGGAGTTTTCGTTTCCGACATCAATAATGGTCGAATCGTACGATATAGCGCCAATACTTACGATCCCTTTAACGAATTTGGTAGTATTGGTGACCAACCGGGTCAATTTGGTGTAATGGGCCCTGGTGACACCGCGATCACCTCGCTCAACGGTTTGCCGGCGGGAATTTTTGTGACAGACCCGTCCAATAACCGCATCATTCAATTCAGCAACGTGTTTGAATACGTCAACACCATAGGGACAGCGGGAAGTGGAGATGGGCAGTTTACGAGTCCTCACGGTATGTTTACAGATGGAACCTGGCTGTGGGTGGTCGATTCCGGTAACAAACGGGTTCAGGTTGTTGACGGTGCTGGTAATTACTATCTGAGTTTTGGTGGCCCCGAAGAAGAAAAAGGTGGCTTGGTTGCTCCTATGGGGATTGACGGTACGTCGGACGGCTCTCTGTTTGCTGTCGCCGATCCCCAGGCAGGTCATGTAGCATTGTTTGCCGCCGACGGATTGTTGCTGGACGTGCTCGATGAATCATTGGTTGGATCGTCCATTCAACCGGTTGATGTTGTGTTTGCTGGGGAACTGATCGTGATTGCGGACCAGTTGTCGGATTCCTTGTTGGCTGTTGGTCCGCAATACAGCAAATCCTGTGTCAAACCCAAAGGGGTTGGGGAAACTTGTTCCGCGGAAATCCCATGTGTGTCTGGCCTTACGTGCCTCCCCACCTATCCCGGGTTTTCGGAGTCGATTTGCAAGACGGTTCTTAAAGAAAACGAATCATGCGGCAAAGTGAGTGCAACGTGTGGTTCAGGTCTCGATTGCGTGCAGGGGCCGGCGTCACAAAATTACAAATGGGCTTGCAAGAAGGCCGCGGCCATTGGACAACCCTGTGGTCCAGGTATCGGGGGGTGTGTCGAAGGAGCCGGCTGTAACTTTGAAGGACCGGAACACAAAACACAATTATGTTACCCCGACATCGCGCCAAACGGCATTTGTAATGTGTATGCGGTGGGAGACTGTCCCGCGCAGACCACCTGTGAACGTGAAACCTTTGGTTCTCAGGTATGGCGTTGTAAACCAAATGCAAAACTGGGTGAAAAATGCGGTGCGGGATTGGCCGGATGTGAACCGTGGCTGTCGTGTTATTTTAACACGTTGCTTGACCAACGTTGTTTTGAATTTACACCTATCGGTGATGCGTGTGGAATCGGAGCAGGAGATTGCGAACCGGGCAGTTTCTGTTCGCCCGTGGATGCCGCCAACACAGCATTTGTATGCACTGCCAACGAAGACATTGGGCAACCCTGTGCTGGTCCGGGCCAGGGTTTGTGCGACGAAGAAAAAGCGATTTGTATCGCTATGGGCACCGGCATCAATCAATGTCTTGAAAAAACCAGCATGGAAGGGGATGCGTGTGGTGACTTCGGGGTGCCTCCGTGTATCGATGGAACGACGTGCATTATTGACACACCTCCACCAGCCGCAACCGCCAGTTGTTATGCCGATGGTCTGGGGACCGAGGCCTGTGGGGCCGGGGGAGGTACCTGTGATGCCGTGTCGGGTTTTGGGTGTTTTATTACGGATGATGCAAAACTATTGGGTGATTGCCGACCGCTTCAGCCACCTGGACAAGTCTGTGGAGAGGGTATTGACAACGTGGGTGCCTGTGATCTGCTGACAGGCGCGTGTACCTGCGCCAATCCATTTAAGGATCAAGCTACTTGCACTCCGGAAGAGATCGTATGTATCACCGAAGTGGGTGTGTTCGATTTTTGCGCAGTGAACGCCGTTCCCAATGGTCCGTACCCACCAGGTTGGATTGGTTTGTGTCCCGCTGGAACGATTTGTTCGGCTGCCGACGGTGATGGGACCACCTATCTGCTGTTCCAATGCAAACTTGCTGCTGAGTTGGGTGATCCGTGTGGGTTGATCCACGCTTGCGATGAAGGTGTGTGCAAATGCGGCACACAAAATTGCACTATTGCGCAGATCAAACAGGGCGACGTGGGTGTTTGTGCGCCATAATTCCGTAGAACGGTTGCCGGGGTTGGGGCTAAATGGGTGGTCTGGGTGGCTGGTGTTTTTTAGGGGAATTTTTGGCCAGCGGAATTTGCGCCGGATCGTCCGGAAAAATCCTGAGTCATATCGGGAATATGGCGCAGGGATTTTTCCGGGCGAGACGGCCAAAGGCAGCCAGGACAAAAATTTCATCTAAAAACACCAGCCACCTAGGGACATACTTGCAGAAAAACCTCCGGCGACTGTTCCATTGGGCCGTTTCTTGGTGGCGTCCCGTATTCCTTCGTAGTTGTTTGCTATTTCTGTACCCCCCGGTCAGTGCGTCGACAACAAACCGGTTTATTACAAACTACAGATGTGTCGTCGTTATTTTGTGTGCAGCAAGCGTGTCCTTGGCCTGTCCGGGTTCAGAAACACTGCTTGATTCAGGGGTGTTGGTGGATTCCCTGGACTCAGGCTCAACGGAAGTGAACGACGATCCAGTGACGTTTATCCCCGATTTGACCGCCGAAGTTGCAGACGGGTCGTTGGTGTTGCGCTGGTCACCTCCTGCTAAGATTGCGGTCGACTACTGGCTGCTCTATTACCGTCCGTTTTTGCCGGGACCTCCATGGGATGGCAATAACGCGTCCAATGGGGTATCACCTCTGGTTGTTGCCAAAAAACTGTTGACCTACACCCTTGCGGGGCTCCCGAACGACCAGACTGTTTACGTGTGGCTTGTGGGGTTCGTTTCGGAGCAAGCGGTTGCCCAAAGCCATGTAACCAAAGCAACTCCTCGTCGTGACGGAGCAGCTCAGGTCTTGATTCCCGCCGGTGTTTTTTGGATGGGAAACGATGACATAGGATCGGCTGCTGACGAATCGCCCCGCCATCCGGTATACCTGGACGCTTTTTGGATCGACCGTTATGTTGCTACCAACGCCGAATACAGGGACTGTGTCGGTTCAGGTCATTGTCCGCAACCTGCGTCTACCAGTGGGTTTGTTGGTAATTTAGTGTCTGTTCCAGATTATTTTAACAATCCGTTGTACGACTCATGGCCTGTTGTGTTTTTGAGTTATGACGCCGCTTTATCATACTGTGCAGCTCAAGGAAAAAGATTACCTACCGAAGCGGAGTGGGAACGTGTAGCACGTGGGACTTCAGTGGGCAAATATCCGTGGGGAGATGCGGTTCCCGATTGTACAAAAGCCAATTTTGCCGATGAAGGCTCTTTTTGTTTAGGTGGGCCGTCACCGGTCGGGTTGTACTCTGCTCCTAACGTTGCTTTTGGTGTGACGGATATTGTTGGGAACGTGTGGCAGTGGACCCACGACTGGTACTCCCCGGTTACTTATCTGTCGGGCTATTGCAATAACCCGACAGGACCCGCAGTCGGTACCGAGCGAGTTCTGCGAGGTGGCGCGTGGTATTATGACACCGACGCCTTACTTGTAACCCATCGAAATCATTGGGCGCCAGCTCTTGATACCGCGTCAGCGGAATTTGGTGGATATTTTGGTTTTGGTGTCCGTTGTGCCCACACGGCGCAGGGGGTTCCCTGCGATCAATCTACCCAATTATGCGAATTGCCTTTCGAATGTGAGGCGCCCATATCTGGCGAAGATGTCAGTACCACACCGGATACGACAGTAGACACTGTAGATATCCACAGTGACATCGCGGCTGATTTGCAAGACTCCTATGAGGCGGCAGACAGCAACATGACCGAGACAACAACTGTGAATGAGACGGTCGGCGATGATGTGGGTACAGAACCTGTTTTCTGCAATTGGGTGCAGGACGAACCACAGGATTTGGCCGCCTGTGCTTCGACTCCGGCGCCCAATTGCCCTTCAGGGTGGCCGGACGCGTGTCCACAAAAGCCCTGCTCCTGTGCGGTTTCGATTCAAACCGATGCGCCTGCGTGTGCCCAGGAGGAGTTTACGGTTGTGGCCGGGTGGCGAGACCTCGAAAAAAATTTTCATGTGTTTGAACCCAGCGAAGCAGTAGAGATTTGTGAAGGATTTCAAGGAGGAATCCATATTACCGCCGCACTCACGTTGTTTGCCCCAAACGAAACGGCCGACTTTTTATATGCGGACATGTATGTTCTGTCT
>JABWCM010000242.1 GCA_013360285.1 Myxococcales bacterium | reverse complement strand
CCCCGAGCTCGTCAGGGGGCGCGGCCGGCCGCGGAGGCGCGGATGCGCCGGACCAGGCCGTCGATGACCGGCTGCGGGAGATCGAACGGGGGCATCTTGCTCCCGCCCCTCCGGATTGCCTCGGCGATCTGCGCGTCGGTCACGCGACCCTGCCAGGCCTGGTCGGTGAGATCCGGGGCGCGGACCATCGGCCCCTGCGGACCATCTCCCTGTCCGCGCCCGCCGTGGCAGCTGAAGCAGTTCCGCTGCCAGGCGAGCTCGATCAGGTTGGGATCCGGCCCCTCGCCGCCCGGGCGGGCGGTCACCTGCGCGTTCTGCTGGGGGGTGCTGGGCTGATCGTGGTCGGCCGGTGTCCACTCGCGGACATCGGCCGGCGCGGGATCACACGCCGCAGCGCCCACGCAGACCGCCGCGGCCAGGAGCGCGAGTCCGAAGGCGCGACGGCGATGGCTCCGCATGGCGGAGGACACCGATAGTCGAGGACCAGACGGAGGCAAGGGGGATCGGCGGGAGAGCGCCGATTCGAGGGAGGTAAAGCAGATCACGCGCGGGAGGCGGCGTCAGCGGTGCGGCGCGGGGGGCGCCCGTCGGGCTGACCGGCGCCGCCTCCCCGATCGATCACTTGCAGGGATCGCCGGCGTTCTTGCCGCCGCCGTCGATCGGCGCGCCGTCGACGGCCTTGCCGTTGACGGCCGCGATGATGAAATCGGTGCGGCGGTTCTGGGCCTTGCCCTCGGGGGTGGTGTTGTCGGCGATCGGCTTGGTCTCGCCGAAGCCCACGGGCAGGAGGCGCTTGCAGTCATCACCCTTCGCGACGAGCCAGCGGGCGACGGCCATCGCGCGCTTCTCCGACAGGGTCTGGTTCGCCTTGTCGTCGCCGTCGGAGTCGGTGTGCCCCTCGATCCGGAGGGTCGTCACGTCCTTGCGCTGCTGCAGGAAGTCGTGCACGAGCGAGAGGACCTCGTCGCTCTCCGGCCGGAGCACGTCGCTGCCGGTCTCGAACACGACGGGGCCAGGCAGGGCCACCTGGTTGCCCTTCAGCTTGAAGGTCATCTTCATCTTGGGCCGATGCGCCGGCTCGGCCGGCTTGGCAGGCTCGGGGGCGGCCGGCGGCGGCGGCGCCTCCTTCTTGGGCTCGTTGGCCCCGGCCTGGATGGAGGCCTTGGCCGTGCAGCCAGTCGCCGCGAAAGCAGCGGCAACCATCATCGCGGCGCACACAACGGGAGCGACGAATTTACGCATAGAAGTTGATCTCCTCTAGAAGAAGCACGAGCCTCGGCTCGAGTTGAGCAGCCTGTCGGCCCGACGCGCCCTTGGACGGCGGCTCGTCAGGGATCTTCACATCGTTCAGGACCCCTGGTCGCGCTCCCCTCGAAACGACTCTGCCTTGTAGTCAAAAGTCTCGAGAAACGAAACCAAGAAACACGGCCTGCGGAGAGGCCGCCGGGTATACGCGAACGAGGCGAGGATCACCCCTTTCCAGACGCTCAGGCGTCGCAGGACGGCTCACGCGAGCGCGCAGAGCGATGTCGCCCACGGCGCCGGCCGAGCTGGGCCGGCGCCGGATGATGACAGGAGAACTTTCGGGGGAAGGGCCGCGTTCGGCGCAGAGCACGCCGCCGAGGGGAGGAAGAGCGCAGGAGGAGATCAGCCGCCGGCGGGGGCCGGCGCGCACGGGTCGGGCTGAGGCTCCGACGCGGCCGCGATGTCGCCGAGCTGGACCGCCTGGCCGCTGAAGCCGAGGCCGATGGAGATGCCGTTGCAGGTCTGCGCAGGATCCTGCGTGCCGTCCTTCATGATGTCGGACGCCTGGCGGATCTGGTTGAGGATGCCCTCGATGGTCGATCCCTCGCAGAGGGACGGCTGGAAGCCGCCGACGACCTTCTTGAGCTCCGTGATCAGGACCTCGGTCTCGAGGACACCGGCGATCGTCCCGTTGACCGCGCCCTTGTGATCCGCGTCGAAGTCCATCGACATGGTCGCCTGGCTGATGGTGAGGTTGAGCGCGTAGCCGCTGACGGAGAGGCTCAGATTCACCGAGCCCGGCGTGCCGGAGACCCAGGTGTTGTCGACGACGTAGCTCTGCGGGAATACGACCTTCGAGCTGGTGATGTCGGTCGGATCGTTGAGGAGCTCGGGGCGCACGGGCCACATGTCCGTCCCGTCCCACTTCGGGGCCATGGACGCGCCGGTCGCGTCCACGAGCTCGGCGCCGGCGTAGAGGCGCGTCGTGAGGGGGTTGTACTCGGTGCCCGAGCCGAGGCCCTGGATGTCGAACATGACCGTGAAGCTGCCCTCCGAGATGCTCTCGTTGATCGCGGTGGAGGGCGCCGGCTCGAGGCCGAGGATGATGCTGAGGATGTTCTTGCCGAAGGAGTTATCGATGCCCTGCTCGCCGTCGGGGTAGATCGTGGCCGGCGCGGCGCCCGCGGCCGGCTTGCAGAGATCCTTCGACTCGGTGGTCGAGATCTTGCCGTCGAGGTTGAAGCCGTACTGCTTCCACCCGTTCGTCTTGTTCGGCGACCCGTCGCGGTTGGTCTCGCCGAGGAAGAGCTTGTCGATGGCGATCACGACACCGGGGCCGTCGCCGGGGTGCTCCGCCGGGGGCTTCGGCGGGACCTTTCCGGTCTGATCCGGTGCGGTTTCGGGCGTCTCCGTGGAGCCGCAACCGGTCACAGAGAGGAGCGCTGCCGCCAGGCAGCCGGCGACGGTAAGGTGAGAACGAAGCATGAGACCTGACCTCACTTTCTGGAGCTCAGCACGGCGGAGCGCACGCTCGAAGCAACCAAGCTCACGAAACGGGTGCATGCTAACGCTTCTTTCCGCGCATCATCAAGCGCGATCCCGACGGCGCGATGCGCTATGCGTCGTCATCCTCAGTGCGCCAGGGCGGGCCGGGGCCTATGGTCGAGCCCGGTCGCCGGGCGCCGGCGGGGAGGATCCCAGGCGGTGCCGGCGCGCTCCTCTGTCCCTCCCCCCCTCGATGAGCTGCTGGTGAGTTGCGCCCGCGGAGTTTTTTGATGATGACCGAAGAGCTGCCGGGCCTCGAGCCGTGACCGACGAGTTCGTCCATCTCCACGTCCACTCGCAGTACTCGCTCCTGGACGGGGCGCTGCGGATCAAGGACCTCGCCGCGCGCGCCAAGAAGCTCGGGATGCGCGCGGTCGCCCTGACCGATCACGGCAACATGTTCGGGGCGATCCAGCACTACAAGGCCTGCCAGGGGCAGGGCGTGGGCGCGATCCTCGGGTGCGAGGTGAACGTCGCGCGGGGCTGGGGGGCGCCGCAGGCGTCGCGATCGGGCGCGGACGAGACGCCGCTCGATCACCTCGTGCTGCTGGCGGCGTCCGAGGAGGGCTACCGCAACCTGGTGCAGATCGTGTCGAAGGGGCACGTCGAGCCCGCGAGCGGGCTCCATCCATAATAAGGGCATGTGCCGAAAATCGTACAGTTGGCCGACCCTTCAAACAGGGTGGTGCCGCTCGGAATTTCGGCGATTCGTTCTCCTTTGTGGTTTAACCGATGGGCAGGGGCGCCCAGGTTTTGAATCCGAACCTGTGGCGTTGTTCCCGAGACCAACTGTTTTCCACGGCGTGGAACCGTAAATGAAGCCAATGCAAGGAAATAGCCGACAACGTTGTGAACCACGGGAGCCATCGGTCCCTGAGCCGCCCAAGTCTTCAGTCGCACGTAATCGTTGAGCAATTCCGCGTCCCAACCAAGTCCCCCGAAAGGAAATCGGCGTGATTCAGACTCGGCAAGGGCCAAAATCTGCCGATCACGGTGGCTATTGTGGGCGTATGACCGGATATCGACCAGATAACTCCCAGAAGACACCATGGTCGCCAAAGCGTTGCCGGTGCCCAGCCTCAAGATACCCACGTCGGGCATGACACGGCATGGATCGGCCTCACGATGGGCAATCATGCGGTTGATGAAATGCATGACCGTGCCGTCGCCGCCTCCGGTAAACACCATTGGAAACCGCCGATCCAGAATGTCTCGGGCATATTGATCCCCTTCTTCGGCGGTGCGGGACAGATAGATGTAGTCCGGTGGAATGATCTCGGTCAAAGAACCGATCACTCGGTCTGTTACTTTACGAGCGTTGGCATTGAGCAAAACGGCAAAATGGGTATTCCGCACGAGCATCGAATCACCATGACGTGTACCGGGTTTGGGCGTCTGTCCCCCGAGCGACCGTGATCAGAACCGTGAAACTTCCCGCTGTCAAGGGACTATCACGAACAAGCGGCAGGCTACAATTTGTGATATACGCTCCGTCCGGTTGTTTTTCGTGCCGGATGGAGTGAAACCGTGCATATCCTCAATGCTTACGAATTAACCAAATCGTACGGCGACAAAACCATTCTCAACAACGTCACGCTGGGAATTGACGCGGGGCAACGTATCGGAGTGTTGGGCGCCAACGGATCCGGAAAAACGACATTGTTTCGAATACTTGCCGGGGTTGATTCGGCCGATGGAGGTCAGGTGACGATGCGGAACGGGTTACGCGTGGCCTATTTGCCACAGGAACCGAAACTCGATCCAAACGCGACCGTCCGGGATGAAATCAATCGTTTTGTCGGTCCGATCCGTGATGTATTGGAACGTTTTGACCATGTATCGCAGATTCTGAGTCGAACTACTGCGGCAAATGAGCTTTCTCGGTTGCTGCATGAAAGTGACGTGCTGCAACAGCAGATTGAGCGACTTGGCGGCTGGGAATACCGGTACCGGGTCGACGCGGTGATGACACATCTGCGTATCGACTTTCAGGATCAGACCATTGGTACGCTTTCGGGTGGCCAACTGCGCAGGGTAGCGCTCGCACAAGCTCTTGTAGACAAAGCGGATCTGTTGATTTTGGATGAGCCGACAAACCATTTGGACGCCGAAACGGTGGACTGGTTGGAACAGGAGTTGGCCGAACGCGATACTGCGTTGTTGCTTATTACTCACGACCGTTATTTTCTGGACCGCGTGGTCACTCGAATCGTCGAGTTGGACCAGGGGAATCTTTTTAGCTATGACGGTGGGTATACCGAGTATCTCGAAACGCGAACGGCACGTTTGGAACAGGAAGCGCGGGCTGATGATCGGCGAGTGAGGTTGTTGAAACAGGAGTTGGAGTGGCTTTCGCGCCGGCCCAAAGCACGTGGTACCAAAGCAAAGTCGCGGGTGGATGCCGCGATGAAGCTAAAAGCTGTGCCTCCGCCGGTGAAGCCCAAATCGGTGGGTTTCGACCTGTCCGGTGGTGAAGATTTGGGAAAGACCATTCTGCATCTGGATGGAATTACTTTTGGTTACGCGAACAATCCGCCGCTGTTGCGTAACGTGCATTTGCGACTGGTCAAGGGTGACCGATTGGGGATCGTTGGTCCCAACGGCACGGGAAAAACCACCCTGCTGCGCTTGCTCACCGGCGAAATTGAGCCGGATCGCGGTACGATTACCGTTGGAAAAAACACCAAAATCGCCTATTTCGACCAAAAACGTTCACTGTTAAATGACCAAGCAACCGTTCAGGAAACCCTGTGTATTCCAGGTGACGACCACGTGTTGTTGCGGGGGAAACGGGTACATGTCCGCAAGTATTTGGATGATTTTTTGTTTTCATATCGGTCGGCGATTCAGCGTGTGGGGTCCCTGAGCGGAGGGGAGCGGAATCGGCTGTTGCTCATGCGGCTTATGTTGGTGGATGCAAATCTTATATTACTTGATGAACCGACCAATGATCTGGACATCATGACCCTTCAGGTTCTCGAAGACGCGCTGGCGAATTTTCCGGGTTGTTTGTTGGTGGTCACCCACGACCGGTATTTTTTGGACAAAGTTGCAACCGGAATCGTTGCGTTTGAAGGCAATGGTGAAATCTGTCGTTACGAAGGCGATTGGGATATTTACAAACGTCTACGCGCCGCCAAGGAAGCTGAAAAGCAGGCTCGAACGGCCAGTACGACACCATCAAAGGAACCGAAGAGAGCGCCTTTGCCAAAGAAGGGGCTGACATTTGCCGAGTCATTGGAGTTGGAAGCGTTGTGGCCACAAATCGAAGCTGCTGAACAGCGGGTTAATTTTATCGAACAACTTTTGGAAAACCCACAAGAGCACAGCGGAAATATGCGCCATGTAGCAGATGATTATGTTTCTGCAACGACGCATCTGACGAAGTTGATGACGCGTTGGGAAGAGTTGGAATCAAAAAAATAAGCAGCGGCCCAACTGGCGATATCAGAGGTCGGTGGCGGAGAGGCTGCGACGCGCTCGCCCCTATGGTGCGACCTGCTCGCCCCTATGGTGCGACCTACTCGCCCCTATGGTGCGACCTGCTCGCCCCTATGGTGCAATGTGCTCGCCCCTATGGTGCGACCTGCTCGCCCCTATGGTGCGACCTGCTCGCCCCTATGGTGCGACCTGCTCGCCCCTATGGTGCGACCTGCTCGCCCCTATGGTGCAACCTGCTCGCCCCTATGGTGCAACGTGCTCGCCCCTATGGTGCGACCTGCTCGCCCCTATGGTGCAACGTGCTCGCCCCTATGGTGCGACCTGCTCGCCCCTACATGGTACCTAAATCTAAAAACACCACACATCTATGACCAGGCGACTACAACGAGGCGCGGGCCGCTGTAGGGCATACGGCCATGGGATACCGAGAAGTTGTCGATCGCAACCACATCACCCAATTGCCACCGAAAAATTTTCATGTTTTTCCATATGGCGTCACGTACCTGATCCATGTCTTTGTTGCTGATTTCCGTTCCGTCCCCAAATGTGCAGTGCATGGAGTGTTCGTTTGATGCCAGCATCCGAGACTTGAAATAGACCGTTGCGGAGGCGAAAACCGACAACAGCCGAGACCTTACCTGGCCTGTTCGATGGCCTACCCGGCGTAATTCGGCCGCCGCTGCGGATAAATGGAATACCTGCGAGTGGTTAAACCAGACCAATTCACCGGTAACGGGATGTTTTTGAAACGCCGGACGTGTGTTGGTCAACCGTAATTTGTTTCCAGGTAACCATTCACATTGGATGTCAAGTTGCCGGCATTTTTGCTCCACTTGGGCTTTGTCGGTGGTTAAAAACATCTCATCCCACCGTTTTAACTGCCACAAATCGAACTTCCCGCTGTCGCCGGGTCCGGTGTAGTTACGAATCACCGTAACCCCTTTTTCTGCAAACCGTTCCCTCAGTTCCGGAGAGAGATCCTGCGCAACACGCCGGAAGTCCACCAACGGGGTTTCCCCTCCGAAACTTTTGGGTTCGATCAGGCAACTAAAAAACACACGTGAGGGTGCGTTTGGAAGAAAACTCATCTCACAATGCTGAGGTATCGGATAATAAGGCGGTAACTCGCTCGCCGAAAACACATAGGGTGTCAATGCGTTGCGGGGTGATGTTCCCAAGTATTCATTCTTAAGGTCGTTGTCCACACCGCGGGCAATCGTTTCAAAATGTTCGGGTTTGGTTACATCAAATCCGCGGAACAAAATTGCGCCGTGCCGTATAATCCACGTTTGCACTTCTTTTCGATGGGAATCCAAAAACGTTCGCAGATTTTCGACCGAACGATCCCGCGATGGTGTGATGACCAAGGGCAATGCGAACGGATCGTCCAGCCAAACATGTGGATCGGAAGACGTAGAATGGATGCTGACAGGAACTGTCGCTGCCGTCATGAGTGCCTCCTTGGTTTTAATGATTGGTATCTTACTGCGGTCAACGAAGCAAGGTGTGTGGTGTTTTTTAGGGGAATTGTTGGCAAGCCGGATTTTCTCCGAACCGCCCGAAAAAATCCTGATTTATATCGGGAATATGGCGCATGGATTATCGCGGGCGAGACGGTAATAGGCTGCCAAAGCATGAAAATCATCATTGAATCCCACACAGCTAATGTCCCGATCCAGCTTGAGCAGCAACGGCTGCAGCCGCTTTTTCTGCCTCGTCCGGATCGCCCAAATAATAATGGGTAACCGGCCTTAAGTTACTATCCAGTTCATATACCAAGGGAATTCCGGTGGGGATGTTCAATTCGGCGATCTCGTCATCGGGGATGGTGTCGAGGTGTTTGACAAACGCCCGCAAACTATTCCCATGGGCAACCACCAAAATTCGTTTGTTGTCGCGCAGTTCTGGAACAATGACGTCGTACCAGAACGGCAGCACCCTCGAAACAACGTCTTTGAGACACTCGGTGGCTGGGATCAGGTCCGGAGCCAGCCGTGCATACCGTGGATCTTGTTTGGGATGCCGGGGATCATCTAGGGCAAGTGGGGGGGGCGGTACATCGTAACTGCGACGCCACAAAAACACCTGCTCTTTGCCGTGGCGGGCGACCGTTTCCATTTTATCCAGCCCTTGCAACGCGCCATATTGGCGTTCATTGAGCCGCCATGACCGCTGAACCGGAAGCCACAATAACTGCAACTCGTCAAGAACAAGGTTCGCACTCAGGATTGCCCGCTTCAGCAATGACGTATACACGATATCAAATGAGTACCCGCCCTCACTTAGCAGCGTGCCTGCGCGTTTCGCTTCCAAAATCCCCTTTTCCGTCAAGCCGATGTCCGTCCAACCTGTAAACCGGTTTTCCTGGTTCCAAGCGCTTTCTCCATGTCGCAACAGCACCAATTTTGTCGTCATATTCTCTCCGCAACATTTTTTCCGAGTGTAACGGGCGTCTATCCATCAGGCAACCGAATATCTCACGAGTCGTGCGGCAGGCTACCACGAGGTGAACGGACATATGCGTAAGGTGTCAACGCCATAAAATTACTGACCCTTCCCATGTAAATATCCGCGTATCGTTCCACCTGGCGTGCTAGGTGGCTCTTGTCGTTCCCGGCGCGCATCAGAGGACCCCATCGTTCATTTCCCAACTCGTCGTTTGCTTTGGCCAATGGGCCGATTTCGGTATCCAGCAGCCGAATTTTCGATTTCAATTCGGACGCCCGTGTCTGCAATACCTCAATGGGTTCGTTGGATACCTGGGGTCGTCCATGTTGAAGCCGGGATATCATCACCTTGGTCCTGTTGAGCACGACTTCCATGTCTTCTTTGCGGCCCATGAGCGATTCCAATTGGCGCCTCTGGTGCGAAAATGCGTCAATAGCTACCAATTCGGCTTCGAGTTCGTGTAATACCAGTGCGGTTCGCCAACGAAGTACGTTTTTGGACATATGTACGTCCACAAACACGTGGTCACCGACGTACAATATTTCTTCTCCCGATAATTTAAGATAACGTTCCACGTGGGATGCATCGCCGCCAAGAAAGATCCCTTTTGGTTTCAGCCCAGATACCGTCGGACGATATAATGCGCTGTCTTCAACCAGTTCAAACAGCGGCATTCGTGAAGAAAAAAAGGCGGGTTTTCGGGCGGAAAGAATGGTGACTTCAAACAAATCCCGCCACGTGAGCCCAGGCGGAAGAAACCGATCAAACGCATAGGCCATCATGGGTTGCGTATATTCCCACTCCGAATTGGTAATAAGCAACAGGCGTTTTCCGGCATCCACCATATCCAACAATGCTGTGGGTAAATCGGGATCCAACTCGACATATTTTTCCGGATTTCCGACGATTTCAGCCTTGAGCTCACCTTCCATGTGTGCTTCGTCCAAACACCGCCGCACTTTTTGGTACAAGGCGGCGTATCCAAGACCTGTCGGCAATTGACCCGAGTCCAGCAAATCGACCAGTTGAGCGTAGATCGCGGCTTCGGAAATCGAGAACAACGTGTTGAGAAATTCAAACCGGGGCTCTGCCAGGTCGACGACGGTCCGGCTGTAAGTTAGCCTGGTCTCCTCGTAACCTAACATGCGCGTTCCGTGGGCTGCACGTTTTGCGTATCCGAATCGATTGCATTTGAGGATGTTGCCGCGTTCGAGGTCTAAAATCAGCCCACGAACCATTGCTTTAGGATCAAATATGAGGTTTGCAACCGGCCAGCCGTCCGCCAGCAATTTCTTCTGAATGTGCTCATAGGCACGGCGTTCCCATTCATCGGTTCGATAATGGATAAGTGTATAATCCATATCGAAACCAATGGCTTTGATGGCCATGAGATTTAAAGTTCTGTTGCAGAAAATTCCGCGTTCCGGTGAACGATGCTCGCTGTGTAGATCCATTGTTTACCTGTTGTTTCTCGTTTGTCCTCCACCACACACCTACAGGTCTCATATTTCGATAACCTCTGGCAAGAAGCAACAGAACGAAAACGTTGGCCAACTTGCTGCCAAATCGGGATCGTGTCGGTATTTTGTGATATGGTGGGGCGTCGTCAACACGGGCAATGTTGGTGACACGCATGTGGAGGTCGGAATGAAGTTTTTTGTCGTGTTGGCGATTTGCGGCTGGACAACTTGGGTGAATGCGGCTCCATCTGGGCCGGAGCCCTGGAAAATTTTCCCGTGGGGAAATGGCGTCGGTCAGTTTGGGCTTGTGGCAAATATGGGGGAGGTAGTGCCTGAAGGACCCACTGCGATTGCTGTTTCGGGGGATCGGATCTACATCGCGGATGATGTGAACCGACGCATTGTTGTGTTGACGGCTCAAGGAACCATTAGCCGGGTCATTACTTCGGGCAAACGGGTTGCATCTCT
>JABWCM010000241.1 GCA_013360285.1 Myxococcales bacterium | reverse complement strand
AACCTTTTTTGGCTCCTTGCGTGCAACCGAAGACGAGCTTCATCACATGCCACATGGAAAGCCGCACAAAGCGCCTTGGGTGATGGAGATGCCTTTGGTGATCTTGGCGGCGTTGTCGGTTGCGGGAGGCTGGATCGGTATCCCGCACGTCTTGGGTGGACACAACCACTTCCATCATTGGTTGGAGCCTGTCTTTCGCGAGGCTTGGTCGCTTTCGCCAAACAGCCAAGTCTTTTTGAATCCGTCCTATCATCCTCACACCTTGCTGGGTCATGGAACTGCCGCAGAATGGGCGGGAATGGGCTTTGCGTTGGGTGGGATGCTGTTCGGTGTGGCGGTGGCCTTGTTTTTCTACAGTGGCCGTCGTGCCGAAGACACCCTCAGCCGCGAAGAAGAGGCCCAAACCGAAGCGAGTGGTGGCTTCTTTTCGTCGATCTATCGCCTCTTGTCGAACAAATACTACGTCGATGAGATCTACAACGCTGTGGTGATCCGCCCCTTGGTTAATCTCTCACGCAGCGGGCTTTGGCCTTTTGATCAACTGGTGGTCGATGGCATTCGCTTCCGCATTGAGTTCTTCGACAATCGGCTCATCGACGTTGGAGAAAATCAGCGGCACAGAGAGTGTCACAAGAAATCCGTGTCCCGTAGCCTGTTCCGTATCCAATAGCCGATATCCTGCCCCCACTGTCCATCCCCGCAGAAACGGAGAGCCCCAAACCTTTGTTTCCTGGTGCGCCACCAGACTTAGGTTTTCCAACCGGCGTAACGCAGGCAACTCTTTCCGATCCCCACCCAACGTTTGCGACGGAGCAAGCGGCCCAACAATGGACCGGATATTCTCCTGTGGAATCCACAATCTTAGCTCCGCCCATGCCGCAGCCAATAAGATCTTTTCCTGAGCCGCATTCAGTTGTATTGACTCCCGTTCTGCCTCGATCCGCAGCACATCGTACCGACTGACGTCTCCACGGTTTTCCCTCGTCCGCATGGTTTCCAAGCCGGTTTCGATCCGTTTACTCCATGTTTCAAAAATTTTGACCCGTTCTTCATGATATCGAACCGCAAAAAACGCGGCCCGCACCAGTCCAGTCACCTCAACGCGCCAATGATCGACTTCGGAAGCCAACGCGGCTTCATGATGAGGCAACGTGTCCCAAAGACGCCCGCGCCATGAACTCATATCGAACGATTGCTCAACCGACACGGAGAACTCCACTTCCCGCGACTCCTTCGGTCCCACAATGTGTCCGTACCCTGCCTCCAACACCGGATTCTGCCACATTGTACGTTGAGCAATCTCCGCGCGTTTGGCCCTGACCGTTTCCTGAAATACCGCTTGTATTTCCGGCTGATTTAGTGCCCCGGCTACCAAGGTATCTACGTCCCACGGGTCGGATTGTGCTGTGGCTTTTTGGTTGCCCATCAAGACACCCACCACCGAAAGCAGCCCCCAAAAAGTACGACCAACCATCGGATTTTTGCGTTGTAACGCGACCATCTCACCTCCAGTAACGAAGTTTTAATGGATCAATAAGGTAATGGCGGATTCGACGAGGGTGTGAATGACACCTGCACCTGCAAGCACACACACGATCAAGAAAAACAACATAAAGATCGGCCAGTTGGCACATCGGGATGGACGCTGTACGAGATGACGCACCCGCTGCTCAAGCGACCCGGACACAATCGACAACCCGGTGTTCAGAGAGAGAAACCGCAACCGCGCCACTTCCAGCAACGCATTCGCCACCACCATGGCATCCCCAACTCTATCCGCTGCGGCTCGGTCACAGGCTTGCTCCCGGGCGATGCCGATTTGCTGCAACAGGGAAGCGGCAACCTTTGTTGGCAACAGATTGGCGAAAAACTGGTCCACCATCGCCCACCGTATATCGTGGCGGTACATATGAGCCCGTTCATGAAGTAAGATAACGTTAAGCGTCTGCGCCGACGCCGACGACAACAACCCACGGCTCAACAAAATCGTGGGCTTAGTCCAACCGACCGTCACTGCCAACGGAGTCGGATCTTCCAAAACACGAACATCCGCCCCCAATTGGGACTTCTCGGACACCGACAGCAACGAGTGGGCAAGCCGCCATTGTTGCCAAGCACGGCGAACTCCGCGCGCCAATGGCATCACGACCCAAATCCCCAACAAGGTGGGTACCATCCAGGTTAAGAGGTGATTGGAAGAGTGCGGTGGGTGCAACAAACACAAATGATGGTGATGGGCCATCAAAAACTCACAATGATCACCTTTTCCCATAACGGCACCAGTCAATCCCGGTACCATCGTCGCAAACAACACCAGAGTAGGCACCCAAACGGGGGCATACAACCAGGCTCGCGCTAAGATAATCCGGGCCAGAGGTGAAGTGGCAGGAAAAAGGGGCATCTTTGGAGCCAACACTACAACCCCAAGCCACACAACGGCGGCCAGCAGCGCAGCCGCAAGGAGAGTTGCTTCGACAAATCCCGTCATGGTTCATTTCCCTCGAGACGTCTCGCAACCAGTTGTTCCAGCCGACGTAACGTGTCTTCACCACCTTCTTCGGCGAAATCCACAAATGCTGCCAGAAAACCCACCCCACCCCCTTCACCAAAATGGCTGGCCACCTCGCGGATCAGATTCCGCTGGAGTTCAGCGCGACTGATGATCGGGCGATATACATAGGCGTGGCTCACTTTTTCGCGCGTCAGCAATCCTTTTTGCTGAAGACGCGTCAACGCCGACGAAACCGTGCTCACGGAAATGCCCCGAGAGGCTCCGACGCGCTCATGGACCGCACCCGGATTCAGCGCCCCGTCTCGCCAAAGCACATCCAATACCTCGCGCTCGAGGTCACCCAGAGCAAGGTCCGGAAACCGAAACATGTTTGCCACAATCAACCTCCCGACGGACAGTGTGAATCCGTCGTGTCATTAGGTATCCCAATCGTACTGAAACAAAGTCCGGCTGTCAATCGGAGTTTAATATCACATCGACTGACGGTGTACTTTGGTTCTCTGTATGATCTAGAGCAGCCATATTCCTGATTCAAATCAACTTTTGCCACTTGCATCTGCTTATCATGACCTTGTTCTGTTGACCTCTATGGCCACGAGAACAACTGGCTGTTTGTCGAGTATCCAACCCGGCAAGGCATTTTGAACCAATGAGGTGTTTCTATGTATTCTCAAAGCCTTGTTAAATTAACAATAATTGCGGTGCTCTGGCTGCTACCCACATCCGATCTCTTTGCCGCAAGTCCTTGTGACCTCGCAACTCAAAAAACCCAATGTGGATGGTTTGATGCCAACACGATTCCGCCATATGTACGCGATGCGATTCTTTCCAAAGGCGGCACGTTTGGAGCAGGCGAAGTGTTGGTCTTGACATCCGGCATGCCGGCCGACGAAGACACAGAAATCAGCAACCCGATGATGCAGGTCGGGTGCGGAACCAATCCCGATGGTTGGCAAACTTATGACTGTGTCTTGTTGGACGCCTTTGTTCCTCCGCAAGACAGCGTGGTGTTGGCTTTGTCTTCTGAATGGTTCGAATGGTACCAGACCATTTACACAGACTGGATGACCATTTCCGGCACCGGTGTCCCGACCGTGGACGTCTCGATCAACAGTTGGATCAATAACAAAGTCGATATCATACCCTACGGCCCGATGGATACAGGTGTAGTGATTTTGACGAGCCTTTCGGCATCCAAAATGGTGAACTTCCGGGTTGCTGACTCCGGCGACTCCATTTATGACACCGCCATTGTTGTTGTGCCGGCAACATGGCTCGGCTCGGTGGCCAATTCCAACCAGGATCAAACTTTGTTATGTGGAGACGGCTTCCTTGATCCAGGAGAAGAGTGTGACGACGGCAACACGATTACCAACGATGGTTGCTCCTCTATTTGCCTAGGTACGCAGGTGCCTTCGGCAGGAACACAACCATCTCAAACCTGCGGTAATCTCAATTACATGTGGCCCAACGGTCAGACGGCACCTTACACATGCGGCAACGACCTATGTATGGGTTATCGTTGCGTATCCGGCAACACCATCAGCCCGGCATGTTACACCGCGGATCAATGCGCCGCTACCTGTAGTGGTGGCTGTGTTGACGTCCAAACAGCACAACTCAACTGCTCAACGATGTGCGATGTACAACCGCCAGCCACCGAACCACCACCACCACCTCCCGTGACATGCGACGTATTATCTTACTCGTGGCCTGACGGCGCAACGGCGCCTTACGCCTGTGACGACTCTTGCCTTGGCGAACGTTGTGTGTCGGGTACAACCATCAGTCCTGACTGCTATGACCCCGGCGAGTGCGATCCGTTTACGTGCCCAGACGGGGTATGTGTGGACATCACAAGCACAACTTGCGAGGCGATATGCGGCCTGGCACAAGCGCCGACCACTTGTACGGCGGCGGAGCAGGGAAAACTACGACCTGCGCCTAATCAAAAAGGAATGTGTTTCGGCAACGTGGAGATTTGTAAGAATCTTGTGTGGAAAATCGCCGATGGCTCATGGGAGCCCGACGACGAAAAATGCAACGGCGTCGATGATGATTGTAACGGGGCCGCAGACGACATGTTCGTGACGTGTGGCGATCCCGGATTATGTCAAAACACGGTGAATACGTGTGATCCCAGCAACCCAACCGTTCCTGTGCCGTGTGTCGCGTTACCGCCGCCTTCGCCAGTGGAAATCTGCAACGACGGCCTCGACAACGACTGCGACGGCAGCGCCGACGACGGGTGCAAGTGTGGGGACGACGAATGTATGCCCGGCGAGTCTTATCTTACTTGTGCCAACGATTGCCCACCGCCGGCGAACGGTACGCCATGTGAAGACGGCAACCTGTGTACAATCGGCGACAAATTTCAAAATGGCATCTGCCAATCTGGCATTCCGGTCATCTGCAACGCGGACAACGCTTGTGTAATCATGCCGACCTGCCAACCGGATACCGGCTGTTCGGCAATCAAAGTCACTTGCGATGACAGCAACCCATGCACGATCGATCAGTGCGATCCGGCCATAGGGTGCGTTTATGAATTGGATCCGTCGTGTCAACAAGGCACCGACGACGATGAAGATGGGTACACCAGCATATCGACCGGCGGAACGGACTGTGACGACGATGCCCCGAACATCAACCCGGGAGCGACAGAGGTTTGTAATGCCAAAGACGACAATTGTGACGGCTTGGTCAATGTTGGCGATGCTCTGGAATGCCAATGCTCGGTAAACGGTGACTTGACAGGAGACGGCTCGGTGACCGTGGTCGACGTACAGTGTAACATTTTGGTGGTTTTGTGGTCGCTTATGGGGTCCGGATCGGACATACCAACCTGTTTGGGTGGCGGTGCACCCGCGGCTGCCAACCTGAACTGCGATACGTCCACCGACGTTTCCGACGTCCTCTTGGTGATTGTGAAGATTCTGGGCGCCCCCATCAATCCGGCAATTGACAATAATTCCAACGGGTGCGTCGATGCCTGCGAAGTGCCCTGATGGAGCGACGCCTGTTTGGCACAAACAACCTGTTTTCCGGCGATCGGGCCACCCTCCACCTGAAAAAAGGCGGGTCATCACCTAACCCGTATTTGTCACAAGTTTGCGGCCACGGAAGCCTAAATGCCCGCCCATTCGGACACGGTGGGCGTTGTGGGCTCGGAGGCGTGGCGGCACCGCGCTGAAGACAAAAAAAGCCCACCCGTCCCAGTTGCAAACCATCGTCAACAAACTTCATAATCGAACCGGGGAAAGGAGACAAAGAATGGTTCAACACAACCATGTGTGGTGGCTGCGTACCGCGCTGTTGATAACGCTGTGTGGAGTTGTGGCCTGCGGCGACGATGAATCCGCGGCCAATGCGACAGAGAATGACAGCAACAATGACAAAGACGACGCGGGTTCCAACGGTAACGACGTATTTGGCAACGCCCAAGATGATGTTCTGTTTGTGGACACGGGTCCGAAACCCGAGGTGGACGGGATCACGGCCGACGAAGATTCGTCTTCGCTGGAGGATGGTGGGCTGTTTTTGGATACCTCTGCTGAGGTAGGTACCGACAGCGTGTTAGACGACAGTTCCGCACACATTACAAATCCATCGGACGGCGGCGAAAACCCAGACGTGAGTCTTTCCGACACGCCATCGGTCGACGTGGGTACGGGAAATGATATGGGTATTGCTGACGTGGATCCAACGGATGCAGGATACTCAGACTTCAGTTCGACAGCAGACGTCACCCAACCCTGGACCGGTCCGCTATGGGACATGACAAAAATCGCCGATCCACAAACCGCAAATTGCTTATTTACCAACCAGAAAACCGTATTTAAGGACGGTGTGCTGTTGGACGTTTGGAACGTAACTTACACGTCGTGGGAATCGATCAACGAAACGTTGGTCCCTATTACGATCAAGGCGTTTGCCGCCCGGCCCAAAACGTTGACGTCAAACGCGCCGGCTATCATAGTCGCCCACGGTTTGGGTGGATTTGCTGAAGAGGACAACGCGACGTCGCACGCCGCCCGATTGTCGTTATTCACGTTGGCTTATACCGGACCGGGAGGAGGCAATGCACCTGACAACACATCCGAAGGCTTGGGGGCCGCAGCGAATGGGGGCAAACGGATGTTCGACACGATTCCCGATCCACGTGGGTCGTGGTTTTGGGCTCATGCGACGGCGGCAATGCGAGGGTTAACGTGTCTTGCCGCGCACCCGGACGTGGACCCGAACCGCCTTGGAATCACGGGATTCTCTGCGGGCGGCGTGGTTTCGTTGATCGCGGCTTCGGTGGATGGGCGCATCAAAGCAGCGGTTCCGTTAAGCGGAACCGGTCAATGGGATATTGCGACACAATCACCCAATGCCTGGCAACATTCGTTGCTGAAACAAGCGGGATTGGACACGACCTCTCCGGAATGGAACATACTGGTTTCCCAGGTGGAACCAGGTGCCTTGACCCAAAACGCGATGGCCAACGTGTTGATGGTCAACGGTTCCACCGACGAGTTTTTTCCGTTAACAGCCCATGTCGCAACCTACGACCCAATTCCGAATGCCACCAAACGAACATCGATCGCCGGAAACTTCGATCACGGTTGTTATTCGTTAACAGGCGTGGAAAACGCATCCGCTATTGAAGAACGAGCCAAGATTCGTGCGGAAGGGGGGCAAAAAATGATGTTTGCGCACACGTTTGGTACTGATTCCAACTACAGCTACGTTCCGTTGCCGCCGCAGGTGCAGGTGACTCCGATTGGCGCCGCCATGGCCGTTGTTGCCGCTGTCGATTCAGGCGGCTCAAAATTACAAGTCAAAGAAGTCACTTTCTGGGGCAGCAACGATGATGCGTTTTTCTGGGGAAGCGCCAAACTCGACGCTGCGGGCGGCGGACTCTATCAGGCGGTAATTCCTGTGCCGATGCAATCGAACACAACCTATTACGTCGACGTAGAGTATCAAACCAAGGCGGTGTTGTTTCCGGAACGGTTTTCGATTTCGTCGGTCCCGTTTATTCCACCTGGTTTCGTGCCCCATATTCGGGACATCAATTCATGTCTGTAGCCATGACTTAGCCGCGGCGACGATGCTGTCGCCTCGCCGCGATCAGCAACACTCCCATAAACACCACCAGAGCCTTCCACCATGCCGGGATGGCATCGCTGGTTGTCGCACATCCCATCGACAGCGGCTCCGCGGCTTCCGACTCACCAACCGAAATCCCATCGGTAGGGTTAACGGCCCCGGGAGCGTTGATTTCCGGCGTCACAATAGGAGCGTCGGGGTCGACGTGGCCACCGTTGGTAACCTCGACATACACTTTAGAGTTGACCACAACGGCGTGGTCGGGAACCGTCATTCCGCTTTGGGGTCCCGGAACGATTGCCGTTTCCGGCGGTGCGGTTTCCGCAGGAATGCTGACCCTAAACGTGCGTCCCAAAAATTCAAAGACCACGTTGGGTGCAATAGCAAAAAAATCGCCTATGCCCATGTCGGCTTCGGACTGAAGCAAATCCCAATAGGCCTGGCTCCCGAAATGAAGGTCGACCAACCCGCCGGCGCCCTCCACGGATGTGTCGGAAAAATAGCCGCTCTGGCGAGGAAATGTTCGGTCGAACGCATAACGTACAAATGAATCGGAGTCTCCTTCGACACCACCTCCCTTCTGGTAACTGTCCAACGATGACGACGTCGATACGGCATCTTCGCCGACGGCGGCATTGGGAACGGCGGAATACGTCATCATCGCGTCGCCCAATTCGTTGAGCTCAAAGTACGTAAACTCGGTGACCACGCCGTAACGTCGCGCAATTTCAGTCGCTTCAGCAACCAGCGATGGATCCGAGGAACCCAATTTCACTTCCTGCAACAAGGTGCCTACGTGACGTTTGGCCCAAACACGCGGCACAAACCCCTCGGCCATTTGAAAAGTCGGCAAAACGATCTGAAATGAGTGGACAACGGTTTTACCGGAAACCTGTCCCGATAACGTCAGCACAGCTTCTCCACCTTCGTCATAACGCCCAAACAGCACAAACGTCTGGTCGGCGAACAAATCCGGCAACACCTCGGGATAGAGATGGGAGGTCGTAATATTGTCGATAGTCAAAATCGGATCGGCAAGCAGCGGAGAGGTGATCTGTGCGAAAAACGACGTCACCATGGTGGAAATACCTTGGGCCGACAGGACATAGAGCGCGTCCCCGTTGGACTGGGCCGCTAACTTATCAAGAAGGATTGTATTGACATCGGCTCCGATTCCAAATGTAAAAATCCGGGCGTTCACTTCGTTATAAGCCTCGGCCATGGCTAAGATAGCATCAACATCTGTTTCGCCTGCGGTGGGCATTCCGTCGGTCAACAAAACCACGTACCGAGGATGATCCGATGGCGTAGGGAGCTGCAACAGGGCGGTTTTGAGTGCATCGTGGATGTTCGTCGACCCGTCCGGCTTTTGTTTCTCGACAAAACCAATCGCCATTTCAATATTTGCCGGCGTGGCAAGAACCGCCTCGGGAGAAAAGCTGTCGATCTGATCGTCGAACGCTATCAGCGAAAACGAGTCCTGCGGTTGTAAACCGGCAAGTACGGCTTTCAGCGAAGCTTTTGCCGCGGCCATTTTTTCGCCACCCATGCTTCCGGAAATGTCCATTACCAACGCCAAATCCCGGGGAACGACCTGCGTAGAGGCCGGGTTGGGATCCGGTGAAATCATCGCCATAAAATGCCCACCGTCGGAGTCATGATACCGGTGCGCAATCAAATCCAGATGAACGGGATCGGTTCCCGACGACATCAATAGTGTCACGTCGAAGCTGGTACATCGCGAAGTTCCCGAATACGTACCGCTGAGGTGGTGAGTGTCGATGCGCGCAGTATTTAAGGTATGGTAGGGGGCGAACAAAGTACGAGTAGGGAGTTCGGTTTGGGCAGCAACCTCTACTTGAACCCACTGGACGGGTTGCGGATGCCAGTCGGTAGGCACAGACACACCCCGTAAGGTACCGTGAACGGAAAGCAACTCTTCGGAGACGATCTGGATTTGTAATTGACCGAACCACTCCAAGGTTGAGTCAACATCAAGGGGATCGGATACCCACAGCGCACCGGAAAGCGCGCGGAGCACTGCCGATTCTCCCGACTGTGAGGCCCACTGCCGTCTTAACTGAACAGACTCATCTCCTAAATAAAGTTTGCCGGAAATGGGTACACCATTGACCGCGGCCTGTGACACAACCCCGGACGTGGTTGTGAACGACCGTACAAAACGCAGTTCGGTAATCTCGGAGACAGCAAACGGGGACCATTCGTAAGTACGTGTTTCGTCTACAGTAGCCTGTACGTCATTCATGTCAGCGACAACCGACAAGCCGGACAGGGGGACCAACGTCTTCGCTACCCCGTTTTCAAACACCAATAACCCCGAAGCAGACACCGGGGCAGACATGCCAACAACCAGGATCACTATAAACAAAGATGGTAGAAGTTTCCGGAACATGAGCACCTCCAGCAAAAAGGGATAACCTACGTTGCTCACCAACTTGCGGGCAAAAGCGTCGAGACGCCGGCGGATTTGGGCGTGGTGTACCGTTTGGTCCTCAACATGGAGAAATCATGCCGGTGACCAAAAAGCAACTACTGTAGCCGTATTTGGCGACGTCTCGATGTGCTCTCCCGCGGCGCCCCGAGAAACGCGGGTGACGGGTCAACGATCCCATGATGTGGCGACACAAACGAAAACACAATCACGATTATCCAAACCCAATTGTACTCCAAAACAGCATAATAATGGGAGGACCTACTCAACGATGTTCGCGGCGAGAGCGCCGAAACGCTCGCGAATCCAGGGTGTGCGGACATCACACGCAGAGCGGGTCAGCGGGTCAGCGGGTCAGCTTCAAGCCGGAAGTGACCCTGAGAAAGCTAATTTAGCGCTGAATTTACCGGGATCCGACTGAGGCCATGTCGAGTATTTGCCGCACCGACGGGCATGGCCAAAGCAGCCTAATTTCCCCAGACCACCTCTCAGAGGGTCAGCTTCAAGCCGGAAGTGACCCTGGTCGAGCTAATTTAGCGCTGAATTGGCCGGGACCGGACTGAGGAATATCGGGAATATTCCGCAA